>NZ_CP111064.1 GCF_026250525.1 Chondrinema litorale | reverse complement strand
TTATCCAATAGAGAAAACAAGCTCTACTGGGGAGCAACTTGTCAGCAATGGCAAAAATCGGAAATATTCTTACTACCTCTTCAAGTTGTACTTGAGAGGGGAGTTTAGCCATAAATAATCAAAAATATCTATTTAAGCTACATGTCTATATTCGTTAAAAGGCAAGTACTCTGATTTTCTTTTTACTACCGAAAATACTCTATTGATTAGTTTCGCTTTTACAGCATTAAGTGCTACACACCTTTCTTTCCCTTGCTTTTTTTTGCGGTGATAATATTGCTTCATTTCAGAATCGTGTTGTATGGCCGTACAAGCACAGTTACTTAATAAGGCTTTCATCTTTTTATTTGCTAAAGGACTTACTCTTGTTTTACCTCTAATGCTAACACCTGAGCTGTGCTCAAAAGGAGCAACACCACTATAAGATGCAAACTTTCTCCCATTTGTAAAGACTGTGAAGTTTTGGGTATAAACCAAAAAGAACAGCCCAGTTATTAATCCTATTCCTGGAACACTGACCACTAGTTTATAGTTTTTCTTCATGTCTTCATCTCTGGCTACTATTTCTCGCAGTTTTTTGTTAAGCTCTTTGAGTTGGATCTTTATTATATTCAGTTGCTGCTCAGACATAGATATTAACAAGCTATTGTCTATCAAATCGTTAGTATCCTTCATATCTTGGATATTAATCTCTAGGGAGACCTTTGTTTTAATCGCCCTTTCACGGTAGGCAAGAAGGTTTTTAATCTCTAGTATCGTTTTGGAGGGAAGTGGTTTGGAAGTTAATTTGTGCCTTCGGCTAAATAGAAAATCTACAATCCTCCAGGAGTCCACTTTATCATTTTTCCCTCGTTGTATGCCTATAGAACGTTTAATTTCTAATGGATTTTCCAATGAATAAGCAATCCCTTTTTGTCCTAGATATGTACATAGATGCAACACATATATCCCTGTATGTTCCATACCAATAAAAGTTCTACTAAAATTCACCCCTTTTTGCTTAAGCCATATCTCCATCTTCCCAAAACCTGATAAGGTATTGTTAAACTTTCTATGGATATACTTTTCAGGATGCACTTCATTACAGCAAGCTACATCGAAAGTAGCTTTAGAAATATCTATTCCGATAAACCAATCGTATTTCATATTTTCATTCTCTGTTTAGTTAAACCATTATACCTTTAAGTTGAAATTACTATGCCCTTTAATAAGCCTGATTGCTTAAAACTCTAATTGGTACTATTTCAACCTAACTGAAACAAAGGGACTGTATCGAGCCTTAAACCTTTAATGTTTACGGCAGTCCATAGTTCACCCCTCGTTCCAGAGGTATTTACTTTTATTTTTAAAGTTACGGGCTTTTGAGTGAATCTTGATATTTACAAATCTAAAGGGCAGTCCGATTGTTTTGTGTACATACTTATCATGTTTAAATAAAAAGAGTTTCCTCTTTTTATCATTATGAAATAGTGGTACACTTTTCAACCGAAATGTGGGATAGTTTCTAAATGAAATATACAATCTTCTCCAAATATTTTGTCCCGTATATAATGATCAGCTTCAATACTCCAGTGCGCCCTTACAGCTTGGAATAACTCTATTCCAATATCTTTACAATTACGATGAGTCGCCTTCTTATTAGAGATATAGTAGTAAGTACCTACGTTTTTATTACCTGTTTTCATATTAGTGCGTTCTCGTTCTACCACCATGAGTTTAGCTACTCCGCTGTTATTCCAAACTCTAGCAAACCAACTTGGATCTATGTGATAGCAATAGCCTTTTCTTCTCTCTATTCGGCCATGTCCTTTCTCAAATATGTCTTCACTCCAAAATGTCATTTCAGTTTGATGGATGTCTTTACAAGCTTCTAGGAGGTGTTTTTGATTAGCCTTAACTTGAGCCAGATAAGTACCCTGTCTTTGGTGAATGGCTGTCATCAGATGAGCACTAGTATGCAGTGCATCCAGACTGTAGCAACATTTTAGTGACTTTTGGTTTTCAAAATATGTTTTTACCAATGTTTTTTCAGAACTCTTTGAGCCATCATAATAACAAATGACTTTGCTACTACTATCATGATGATTAAGTATTCTTACTATATTTTCAGACCGTTTTTGCCCTGCAACTCCATCTATGCTTCCTCGTAACTCCGCTTGCAGCCGCTTCCCATCAATAGCAAACCAAGAGTCAATACCATTTTTATGTTGATGGCTAATGCTTATTCCAAAAAAGTCTTCATTTAAGTAACTACATAAAAGAAATAAAGCATTTAAAAAATGTGTAGCTTTGAGTTATGAGACAACATCGATTTATCAAAGCAAGTAAAGAAGAAGTTGAATTATTAAAATCTCAACTTAAAAAACCAATGAGCCGACAGGAATCTGTTCGCATAGAAGGTTTATTGCTGAGTATAAAAGGCTATACTATGGAGCAAATCGTAGATATATTAGAAGTAAATCGAGATACAATATCTCGTTGGTTCAACCGATGGGATCAAGGAAAAATGAACAACTTGGCTAATCTTCCTAAAAGTGGTCGAAGACGTATTTATACAGAAACAGAAGAAAAAAAATGATCCAAAGAGCCTGTTTGGGCATCCAAAGGATAAAAGTATTTCTTCAAGAAGTGATTACTAGTACAGGTAAAAGTTGCCATGTAGAAACATTAAAGTGTATTTTCAAAAGAAATAAACTGGTATGGAAGCGCTATCGAAAGAGCTTAAAACCAGAAAGAGATGAAGTACTTTTTGAGTTTTTCAAGTTAGAATTAAGCTGTCTAGATCAACAGGCAAAGGAAGGAATAATAGATTTGATATTTATGGACGCATCAGGTTTTAACTTAAACCCCAATGTGCCTTATGGTTGGCAACTGATAGGACAGCAAATTTTGCTTCCTGCTAAACGTAGTTCAACTAATTGGACAGTTTTGGGAACACTTAATATCCACAGACAAAGCTTTTACGGTTATATAATGCCAGAGGCATGTACAGCAAAAACAGTGGTTGAAGTATTATCTAATTTAAGTGACAGAATCAATAAAAAAACCGTAGTTGTATTAGATAACGTCCGGCATGGAATGCACCAGTACACAAAGCAAAAATTGTAAAAGAAAAGTTATCAGAATGGCGTGAAAAAGGGCTTTACCTACAATTTATACCTGCCTACAGCCCTGAACTCAATAAAATAGAGATATTATGGTCGCCATGAAATGGAAGCAAATGAAATATTATTGGTTGGAGACGAATGATTATCAATCCCAAAATACTCTATACCAAAAGATTATTGAAATCCTTCAGAATTATGGATCTAAATACTCGATTTCTTTTTCTTAACTACTTAATTGGTTATAGGAATGAAAGTCGAGTAGCTCTAATAGTCTACCAAGTTGACTCCGAGAAATACATTTGTGAACTACTAATCCCAATTCATTAGCTAGATAAGTATATTCTTTTTCCATCATTCTGTGCACTGAAGAAACTGTAATATGACCTGTTAAACGTAACATACTATATAAAAAACAATAAAGTACAAAAGCTTGATCATGTCTCTTACCTCTATTGTCTCTCATGTCCAACAATTCTTGTAATTTTTGGTAATAACTACTAGTTTCGTTTTTTTAGGTTGTTTCATACTATCTTAATTGTAATGTGAGAATTCTTTTTTGATAGTATAACAACCTAATTTTTTATCCAAACTTTTTTTATGAAAATGCCCTATATACTAATAATAATCCTTAACCTTTGTGTGGCTTTTCAACAGTAGACCTCTACAATCTATTATAATTGGTAAAAATGCTAGCTAGGGGTTAATTAAAAAATAGCGTAGGCTTAATAAAGGAGTTGAAGACCTTGTTTTGAGAGATAATAGACGCATTCACATGCTATTGATGAAATTATTAGTCTTGCCTGCAACATTTTAAAGTATATGCAACAATTTCACAAATTGTCAAAAAGTTAAATCAAGACATTCTCACCAGAATTTTTGTTATGGATATAGATATGTTTAAACTTTTGGTAATGTTCTTTTTCAAAGAATCAAAAGAAAAAGTATATTATAAAAATAACAAGAAAAAAAAACTGATATTACTTGTAGATATATAGAAGTGATTTAAAAATAAAAGTTAACAAGATTTGAAAAGTCACAAAGGAGAAGGGAAATAGTGGAGCGAACCAACCTCTTTACAACCCCCTATGCGACTCTTAGGTAAAGATATCATAAACAAAGAAATAATGCTCCATCTGCATATAGGTAAGTCAAACGGATTCAACAAGCGACATGGCCTTCGGCGAGCCTTTTGCGAGAGGTGGAATGTATTGTTTATAAATTGAAGACAGGAGTCCAGTGGCATATGCTCCCTGTATCATGCTTCTTTCATGGTAAGCCAATGAGCTGGGGATCAATATATTACCATTACGGCGGTGGTGTACAGATGGTAGCTGGGAGCGGCTGTGGAACGGCTCTATGAAGAAATATAAGAACAAATTGGATCTTTCAAGCACTGATATGGATGGCAGCTATACACCTTGCAAGAAAGGTGGGGAGCAAGTCGGATATCAGGGAGGGAAGAAGGCCATGATGAGCAATATGCTACTTTTGACAGGTCATTTTGGAAGCGTGATTGCCTGTACTGAACCAGTCGATGGGGCTCACCATGACTGTTTCTAGATTAAAAAAGTGCTGACAAAAATGTTGGGTGACTTAAGGGCAAAAGAGGTATGCACAGAGGGCCTTTTTTTAAATGCAGACCCTATATTTGATTGTAAGGCAATGATGGAACTATTAGAAAGTGAATGAATAGATGCCAACATCAAGGAGAAGAAAAGGATAATAAACATGATAGCTATCTATTTGATAAAGAGCTATATAGCTTTTACAATCATCTTCCACAAGCACAAAAAATCATTAACACTTATTTTTAAATCTGTTCATAATCATGAAACTTTACATTAAATATATGGTCAGTTTGCGATGCAAAATGATGGTAAAAGACGAACTTATAAAATTGGGCTTACATGCAAGTATTGTAGAACTGGGCATGGTTGAAATTCTAGAAGATATTACCCAACAACAGCATGATGAACTTAAAAAAAATCTGAGCAAATCGGGTTTGTATTTATTAGATGATAACAAGAGTATTCTGATTGAAAAGATAAAAAATGTTATTATAGAAATGATTCACTATTCAGATGAATTACCCAAAGTGAATTACTCCGATTACATCAGTGAGAAATTACACTACGATTATACCTACCTGGCTAATACATTTTCTCAGATAAAAGGCATCAATATACAACAATACATTATTTTACATAAAATAGAAAAGGTGAAAGAATTGCTGATCTATGATGAACTTACTCTTTCCGAAATTTCCTATAGGTTACATTACAGTAGTGTAGCTCATTTATCTAATCAATTTAAAAAGATAACTGGTTTAACACCTTCATTTTTTAAAGCAATGAAGAAAAAACGTAGAAATAATTTAGAAGATCTATGATATATGTAATAGTATAATATTACAATGTAAAGCATTCATTAATAAGAATACATACATTTGGTGTAACTACAATGTTATTTCATTAAAACTTAATGAATATGTCTAAACAAAAAGAAGGTAAAGCCAAAAATGGTAAAACCCAACCTCAAAAAAGCTTAAAAGAAAAAAGAGCCATTAAGGCAGCTAAGCGAAAAGATAAGAGGCATGAAGATTAAATAACATATAACAATGAAAGCATCACAAGATTTTTTATAAACTAACTATATGCTTAACATTTTTCCTACTTATATTCAGACTTAATGTTTAGATATAGATAGGATTTTTTTTTGAATTTGATAGTACATGTTTAAAAATTTAAGGCTTTTTATTATCAATTTGTTGCATTTATGTAATTTATATTTTTTTAGTAGATAACCTTTAATTTTCATTGAAGCTAATTTTAGTAATTTAAACAGGCTGTTTTAAAGATGGCTATATTTGAGATGATGCATAAAGACAAAAAATCATATAATTCAGATAAGATAATAACTGAACACCATAGAAAAATAGCTAATCATTTAGATAAAGCTGCAAAATATCATCTTGAAGCGGCAAGTCTCTATGAAGTTGGACAAAATATCCAAGCTGCACAAAATATAATAGCCGCGCAAGGACACCTATTAATTGCTAATGAAACGCAACATGAGATTGTACGTCTGCATGCTTTAGAAGATGAAATACAGTAAATTTTAATTTTAGATTACTTTATTCAGTATGCCATAACTTGATAAGTTTATATGTCATAAGTACAAAAAACAAAGTATACATCTGAAACAATAAAAGGTTGAGCCATAAAATTACAGATCTGGTGGGTGTAGGTCCAACTTCTCATCTATTTTAATATAAGCTAATTCTTCATTACTATTTAAATAAAGCCTCACCCCAATAGATATCTATGATTTCTATAACTCTTAAAATAGATATGTAATACTTTAGGCTTTGTGAAAGATTACATTTGACAGATTGATTTTTACAATGTTTTTAAGATAAAAATGAAAATCGAAATAGATAACAAATTTAAGGAAGGCGATGTAGTCTTTTCAAAAAAAGATACGTCTTTAAAGCTAATTGTGAGACGCTATACACAAAAGATTTATTACTGTAAATTTCCTGATGAACCTAATCGAAAAGAATTGGTTTTTTTCGAAAGAGAGTTATTTTCAAAAGATGATAAAAACCTTTAAATAATGAGTGTTTATAAAACAATCTATTGTTTTAGGTTGATTACTTTATAGAAAAAATTGGTAATAATTTGGGGGAAATTGTAGCAATCAACAAATGTTGTTGATGTATAATTTTTACTATATAGAATTTTAAATGAAATTCGTCAAAATGAGCTATTCTTAAATTATTTACCATTTTATAGTTCACCACACCAGTATTTGGGATTTTTCATACGATTGAAATTTGAGGGAAAATAAGCTATCAAATTGATCGGCACTCACTTCCGAATTCATTTTTTGTAAAGTCTTTTCAATTTGGAGTTTAAAGGAGTTATTATCCTTACTATAATGTTTTCCAAGCTCTTTTTTTACCCACTTCCATTGCATGGCACCCATAACCTTTCTATCAGATTTTAGTTTGGGGAATAAGCTGGCAAATACACCAATTCAATATTCCAAGCGGCTGCAAGCAGTTCTGCATCTTCCTTTACCCAATCTGTTTTTTGGTAACGAGCATTCCATGCTGGGCATTGTCTAAAATCAAATAAAGCTTTTTATCCATGTTTCGATAATGATAATTTCTTATCCATCTCATGTAATCGGTAAAAGTTCCAGCCCTGATGGAGATGTCATTAACCAGACTTAGTATTTGTCTTTTTGCCAGACCCAATCCGGGAAGAACATTGACTCGATGCTCGGCACCCGATAACGACCATGAGAACTAGGGTTGTAACAAGGTTTTTGACTCTATAGGAACCGCTCAAACTTACCTTGCACAAAGTGAGCACTA
Source organism: Chondrinema litorale (assembly GCF_026250525.1). GTDB lineage: Bacteria > Bacteroidota > Bacteroidia > Cytophagales > Flammeovirgaceae > Chondrinema > Chondrinema litorale. Next base: position 89,141 of record NZ_CP111064.1, on the reverse strand, counting down.
TCTAAAAAAAGTAGATCAGCAGACCCGCAGGCCACTTTCCGCAGCAATGGAAACAAAGTTTCTGTCTTAAATACTTCTTGTCCTTTGAGCCATTCTTCTGACAATTCACCTCCTGGAAAGGGCGTGGTTTTTCTATACCTAAACCCTAGTTCTTTTATGAAAATTCTTACTCGCTGCAGGCTCCGCTCAATCCCTAATTCCTGTCTGATCCATTCTCGAATTGCCGAGACACAATCTGGTAATATATTATTGATCGCCTCGCAGATTTGTTCCTTGTGTTCCATTAATTTGGAAACCGGTTTTTTATAGTTAAGACGTCTTAATAAATACAGGCCTCCGTCATTATAAAGACGAACATACTTGGTAATCGTATTGGGTCTCAAGCCTAAAATATAAGCACATTCTCCTCGTCTAAACCCTTTATAAAGTAAGCATATCATATGAAATCTATCTCGAATTATTGGGTTTTTATGTTTTGCTTCCAGCTGGTTTCTAAGCATATTTGCCTCGGAGGCATCAGTTTTACTGATCTCTATTGCCGCCACGGAGTGGGAAGCATTATTTATAGTTTGGTCACTTAAATATAGTGCTTCCTTTTTTATCGCAACCTAACGTTGCGGACTATAGATTAGCATTAATGCTGTCTATTTTAGTTATCAAAATATTAGATAATTAAATAGAATGATAGTTTTACTTTTAAAAACAATGTTGATAATGGTACAAATAATACTAAGCTTTTTTTTAGCGAATATTTTGTTAGTGTGTATTACCAGAGGTCTTTTACGATACAGAAAAATAAAAAAATATAGTTATGCTTATTACGATTCATATCCTTTAGGTTTCATTGGTAAATTATATCATAATTTCTATCATCAGCTTTTTAAATTAGATACAGTTTACATTTCATTTATTTTAACAGTATTCGAAATATTTATTTTTGTTATAGAAAAGTGATTTCTTTCTTAGAAAAAAAATCTTCATAAGTCACTATGCACTAGTCTTTTATTAGATTAAAGAGACTGTTTTCCACAGTTACATTCTTTTTTTAAAAGAAAACTTCATAAGAGAGAGATGTTTGAAATTTTTTGTCAATTCCAAACAATGTGTTTCCAATAAGCTATTTATAAAAAAAAAGCTTGATTCAAAAAATCAGGCTTTAATAAATAGCTAGTAGGTATCACTAGCCAGAAGTTTCAGACATTAGCATTCCAGTCAATCTATATTTATCATGAGTTAAGTTTTTAACACATGCCCAAAGATTGAGAATTTTAATGGATAATGCTTTACATAAAAAAAGTAATATTTGTATTATTTCTCTATTTCTAATCTTCCATAGCAATGATTATATAATGAGTTAACTATGCAGTCATTACCTAGAAGTATATATCAAATATTAGATTTGTATCCAACAAAACCACTCTACACTGAAAGTACAGAGTGGTTTATTGCCTTATTTAAAGCTAAGGCTTAGTTCTAATTTACATTCTGCTTTTCAAAGTATGGTTGTATGCTATTTTTAAACTTAAAGTAGGAGCCCTCTTAATTAACCTAAGCTCTACATCACCAATTAAATTTCAACAAATCTGCCAAAATTACGTCAATTGCCCTATTTTCTCCGTTCTGGATTCTGATTATGTTTAAATGGACTTTAATAGCACCATATAATTATGAAAAACAGGCAACAGTATAAGCAATTAGTATTTCTAGGATTTTTCCTTTTATCATTTTTGAGTTTGGATATTGCTGCGCAGAGTATTGTCGAAAATGGAATTTTCCAGAAGTATTATTTTATGAATACTAAGTCGTTGGAGCAGTTGGACGAGTTGAAAAGATTAGCTTGGTCGGCTAATAGCAAGTTCGTTGATGTATCTCAGGTAAAAGCCGATGGAAAATATCTTGCTGCCCAAAAAAGTAAGAAGAAGTATGATGAGCTCACTTTCACTTTGGATGGTAGAAGATTGGTAACATCAGGCAAAGTTTACTTTACCAAAGTTACTATTTATAGCCAAGGTGCTTACAGACCTAAAATTGAGGGAGTGAGTATAGTTCCTAGCTCAGATGTGTTGTATCAAGGTAGTGGTAAACTGTTTGCCAGCATAAATGATATTGAAGGGAATACGATTAAACCTTCAGGTAATATGTACAATGAAGATGGCAGCATTCTTTATAGTGAAGAATTAGACGAAACTGGTCAGTACATCTTTAGAACGGCCAGAAAGCCAAATGGAGAATACGATTTTATGCTCTATTCCAACATTGGAGGGATGCCTTATGTGCATTCTAAAATTGGCGCTTATACAGAAAATATGGTATATCCTTTTAACCCCTTAGGCACTTATAATAAGTTTATTGCACCAAGAGCCAAGGAAACTTCTTTAATTAATTTCGAGAATGGGGATCGATACATCGGTTTCTCTACTGCCGGTAGCTACGATTCGCGCAGATATGGCACTTTTACTGGTTATATGGTACCATTATTTATGGAATATGGCAATGGGGGGGTGTTCTTCCTAGAGCAACCTTGGTCCGATGTTCCATATAAATGGGCATTGGTAGTGGATGGCGAAATTGAAATGACCATTCCAGCAATGGAGCAAGAAAAACCTCAAGTAGACAGCCTGCTTAATAATTTGGTAGTTGATATGGACTATTATGGGTCTTCTTATTTGAATAAAGGAACAGATGACGAAAAAAGCATTGTTTTTGGTACCATGTCGGGTCATGTGCTAAGTAAAGATACGGCTAATCTAACAGGCTATGGGATTAAGTTCCATACTTCCGATTCTATCTTTAAGGGCGACCATTCTTATTTGGAGGTGGGCAATTTCCAAAATGGAAAACTACATGGCATGGGCTATAGGGTGAACATGACTAGACTTTATAATGATAAGTATTCTGGGAACCCTAAGAACGAAGATGAAGATTATCTTGCCTTTGCTACGCGTGTAAAAGGTGCTGCAGGAGTCTTTAATAATGGCGTTTTGGTAGATGGGCGCAAGCTAGAGATTGACAATGGACGTAAAACTTATAAAAATGGAAACCGCTGGAAATATATATCAGTTAAAGGTTTTGCCTTTATTGGCAGAGTGCCTCTTAGCTTTAAGGGAAGCGTTTATTATGGAGAAATGCCATATACTGGAATGACAACAGACAATCCATACGTGTATATATCTGAAATACAACGCTTAATCAAAGTACTAGAAGTTGATACTAAAAACAAGGCTATAAAGGTGATGGGAGACTATGGCGAACCCGTATGGCTAGACGAAAACTCTGGGCCAATTTATTGGTTATACTCTGCCAAAACAGTTACTCAGACTTTTTGTCCTAAAACCATTACCAGCAAAAAGTATAAGGAGATCAATGTGCAAAAATCCATACCGCGCAATACCACCACAGTACGCAAAGTAAATGGTGCTATAGTAGACTATTACTATACCACTCATAAGAGCGACCCAATAGAATATACAGTAAAACAGACGGTGTTAGATGGTTATGAAACCGTAACCTGTCCAGTTTGTCATGGTGAAGGAATTGTAAGTGTGCAAGCAAATAACAGTCAGTATAAACAGCTGGTATTTAAATGATTGAAGGGGAACATTTTGATCTTGCTTTATGGTAAAATAGAGTATAATAGATTAAAAAACATGTAACACAGCTTAGCATATTAGGCATATATTATGTCTTTTATGATTTGTGATGAGATAAGAGTATACTTTACATAAAGACATATTTGACTTGTTTTGGTGTGATAATCAATAAGTTATAAGATTCTCTCAGGTTTCAAAACTATCTAGAAATACTCATAAAGGTGTTTGTATATTTTTCGTAAGTAGTTGCAAAAAAAATCAATACTGATAATCAGCAAGTTACAGCATAACAACGTACTTTCTGAATTTAGAAGCAAATTAAGCCATGATTGTACTGAAAAAATATTTCAAGACGAGTCATACTCAAACGGAGTGAGTTTTTAGCATCGAAATCAATGCATCATATACATTATCTGAAGAAATACCATAACCGTTAATAAGCAATCCTTTCACGCCAAACCTAGGTGAGGAAATGGCATAAAGTATTGCTGCATCATCAGGATTCGATTCTCCTTCAAACCGATACACTTTATCAATCTTAAAATCTTTTTCTGACAATTTAACACTGTTTTTTAAATAGACTAAATTTTCATTGCGCACATTAAAGTCAAGTATATATCCTTCTTTTTTTAAGCCATTTATTGTTTCTGATAATGTGCCATAAGATTCTTTCATAACTCGACATTTTGTAAAGCTCCAATTCTGTTAATGATTTCTCAACTTTCCTATGATGGTATCAAGCGATACCTTTATCTTATCAATTGCGCCCTTTATTGCTTGATCATAGGTATTGCCTAATGCTGATGTCACAATTGGCTGCCTTCCCTTTAATCTTGCTTCCAGCAGGCATTTTTTATCATTCAGAGCATCTTTATTTCCATTCTCATCAGAAAGATGAATCTCTAATCTTGTCAAATAATCTTCAAACCTTACTAATTTTTCTGTCAATAGAGTTTCTAGTTGGTTTGCATATTCTTTATGCACGGTTAAATTTTTATCTGTATTAATTTGCTTGGTCATACTTTTAAGATTGTTATATAATTTTATTTTTTCTCGAAATGTTAGGATTGCTGATCTCATATTTTGTTATTACACTCAATGAATGCGAAGTGATTTGGGAAAAATAAAATTCTAAAATTGCCTTTTATGGCATCATGCCCTAATTTCTGAACTGTTAGGATTCCCAAACCACTTTATCTTTAGTATATAAATACAGGGCTTTTTCATAAAAATCATTTAAGGCATTTCAGTGCCAATCTTCTGTCATAGTTCATCTTTTCCCTAAATACAGTGATGCTCTGCATATCATTGTTACGTCTGATAAGGTTGACAGCTACATTGATAATCGCTGCTAATGCTCTTGCCCTCCATTTGTTGAAGCACCTTATCCTGTCCTCCCCAAAACCCTCGTCACGGATAAAATGATCGGACTCGATACGCCAATGTCCCCTGACGGTATCAAAGAGTTCCTTGCCGATGTTTTTATCCTTGCCATTTTTTCTACTGCTCCTGTTGGATATGTAGCTTGCAGCCGCAAAACTGGTCTCCAAGCTCCTCTTACCAGTTTTTACTTCATACCTTTCCTTTTCTACCACCATCAGATCGGACAGTCCACTGCTTTTCCAACTACTGGCGAACAAATCTGGAGCGACATGGTAATGGTACCCTTTACGTTTCTCTATTCTACCATGTCCCTTTTCGCATATCTCGTCCATCCAATCGGGAACCTCTGAACAATGGATATCCATACAGTCCTCCAGCAGGTATTTCTGATTATATTTTACCTGTGCCAAGTAAGTATCTTCACCTCGGTGTACTGCTGACAGCAGCTCCCTATCGGTATGCAGGGCATCGAAACTGTAGGCATCCTTCAATAGCCGCTTTCCATTGAAATATTGTTTTACCAACTTTTTCTCGGAAATCTTTGAGCCATCATAATAACATATCGTCCTGCTACTAGAATCAATATGATTTACCATTCTGGCGACCATCCTGATGATGTTCTCTGCCCGCTTCTGCCCAGAGGCCTTGTCTATACTGCCCCTCAGTTTCGCTTGCAGCCGCTTCCCATCAATGGCATACCAAACGGTGTCTTCCTCATCGTTACCCAGGTTAAGCTTGACACCAAAGTGCCTTTCGTTCAGCTCATTGTATGAATGAAAATCAAGTAGTTCGAGCAGCCTTCCAAGCTGGCTACGCGAAATACATTTCTCTACCAATATGCCCAGCTCAGTAGCTAGAAACAAAAACTCACGTTCCATCATGCGGTGTACACTCGATACTGTTATCTTGCTGGTCACCCTGAGCGTACAATAAAGAAAGCTGAACAGTACAAATGCTTGTTCATGCCGCTTCCCTCGCTTCCAGCCGGGATTATCACGTAAATCTAGTAAACCTTGTAATTCCCTGTAATATCCGTTACCTTCGTTTTTTTAGGTTGTTCCATATTATTGAGCTTTGCGGCTGCAAGCGATGTGAAGGTTAATTCTCAATAATAGAGCAGCCTTTTTTTAAACACAATTTTTTATGAAAAAGCCCTGTATATAAATATTTTTATTTTTGCGAATGTCAAGGAGATAGCAGCTATAATCTTGACATTATTTTCAGCAGCTTGTTTTCCCTCTCTGAGGCTATATCAGCGAGTTCTTTATATTCAATTATTTACATATAATCCGCAGGATCAGAAGCAGAAATTTCTACATGGTCAGCAATTTTTTTTCTGAAAGATCATATTACATAGCAGCATTGTTCCAATTTTATCTTCTTAAGTAATGCTTTACGAGCATATGGAGCACCGCAGATATAATTATTACTATCAAACTTTTCCTTTAATGTGGCCTTTATAACAATTTCAGTTCAGTAAGTATGCCAAAGCTTCTGCATTAAGCGACCCAGTAGCTTTTTCCAGGCGATTACTAAGACTCCAGATAAATTATTCTACTGAAATAGTATTCCATAATTAATTGGGATTAGTTTATTTATTGCTTATTCCTTCCATGTGTCCCATACTATTATTACCTGTCATATTTTGTAACATCTGCATCATTTGTGTGTTTTCCGACATAGTCTTAATCATTCCAGACATCATAGTGCTGTCACTTTTTGCTGTTTCCATCATAGCTGACATCATCCTTTGCATCATGGCCGGATTATCTTTCAGCATTTTCATCATAGAATTTTGATTGCCCATCATAAGTTGTTGTGTCATCATTCCATTGTTGCTATTCATCATAGTGCCTATCATTTCTCTCGACATAATACTATCACTAGCAATCGTGTCCATGATTACTTTTCTTGTTCTTTCGTTTGAAAGTCCCTGTGTTTGACCTGAGATGGACTGGCAGGATACGAATATCGCTGCCAAAGCTATTGTCAATATTACTGTTTGTAGTGTTTTCATTATTGTCTTTTTCTTAACCTAGATAAACTTATCCGGAATAAAAAGGTACAGAATTTAAGCCTCATCTACATTACACAGTTAGTCATAATAGTTACATCATTCACACAATTGCTTTCTATGTTATTTTGTTAGTTTTCCAAAAGCCTATCAGTACGATATATTAGCAATGGATTACGTTTATCCACTGGTAATTTAAATCATTTAGGTATTCAACGAGCTCTAAATCTTCGATAAGTTATTAGAATAAACAGCGTGATTGAACCTTATTTCGTAACTTTTATTATCTGCTACAAATTCATTTGAGTTATTTAGTAAGTTTAAGCAAACTAAATATCTACTGCAAGCTTAGAATCGAAGATATTTCTATTAGACGCTATTGTGATCAGCCTTTGCCTAAAGTTCTTAGATTGGATCAAATATAAAACCACTAAAGGGGCTCTGAAGGTGTATACTTTACTTGATTATGATGGCAAACCAGCTTAACATCATTGATGTAATTCAGCTAATAAAGGTGCTTATATATCCTTTTATTAGCTGGTAGCATAATCGTGGCATATTGCTTTTATAATAATTTTTCTTTGCTAAAGGTTTGGTACAGCAAAAAGGTCTTCTTTGTCATCCGAGATAAAAACAACCTGTATTTTAAAGTAGTAAAAAAACGTCTGCTACCTGAAGATCGTCGTCATCACATCCTAAATTATCTTGAATGCTATTTTATCCAGTTAGCGACTTTGTAAAGTTATCGGATTTTGCAGATGTCAGGTTAAAGAAGTGAAAGGCCGAATTAGCAAAATCATTAGAATGTCAGTGGAAAAATGACCTTTTGTTTATTGGTCTCAGAAATGGGTTCAAAACCCTGTACTTTCAGTACAGAACTTTAGTACTGCGAAAAAATATAGACAGTATAAAGTTAAAAATTAAATTGATATTATTTCAAACAAAGGACTTTAAGTCCTCTATTAAACCTCTGTACTTTCAGTGCAGAGTGGTTTAGTATAAGAGACTGTTGGGAGAGCTACAGGTATTACAGGTCAAGAATTGATGACTTGGACAAACGAATTGAACATACTTAATCCTATTTGAGAAAGTATAGATAAATTTTCGAGACAGAATCATTTTGTTAGTGGTTATCACTCAGTTGGCTAAGATTAGCCCCTCATAATAAGATAAGTGGTGGTAAGGTCCTGAGTAGTCGGGAATAATCAGCTAATGCTATAGGTAATAGTAAATCACACCCATTTAAAAGATTCTTTAGCCGTATCGTATATAAAAAAGACCATTGTTCTGATGAGACAGCCTCAACCAGAAAACTGGCTGTAATAATCTAAAGGCTGATTGTGTAAAAAGAAGATTTTAATCCGATACTCATGATATAAGGAAAAAGAAAGATTGAAAAAGATTATTTATGTCATGATAAAGGTACTTGCACTGAATCTGAGTGATGCAGAAAATGCAGCGATCTTTATCTGAGGAGAACACATGTGGTACAATATTGTATAGAATCGCCTTAGAAATTGAAGTAACTATATTCTTGACGAAGCTCTTCCCAATTGACGAAGCATTCTTATATGGTCGCAGAAGGCGATTATGAAAGATTTCTTAACATGATAAGGCATGCCAAACTCTCGTGCTGTTTCTGAAACAATCTCAGATATTTTCTGGTAGTGTATGTGACAAACATTGGGAAATAAATGGTGCTCTATCTGAAAGTTAAGCCCTCCGATAAGCCAAGAAAAAAACCTCCTTCGAGGGGCGTAATTAGTCGTTGTAACCAACTGGTGTACTGCCCAGTCATTGGCAATAATACCCTTTTCATTAGGCTGAGGAAATACAGTATCAGGCATAACATGAGCAGTTTGGAAGATGATGCTAATACAAATCCCAGTGATAAAATGCATGCTAAAAAAAGCCAACATAATGACCTCTGCAGGTAATGGTACCATAATTAATGGCAAAATCAATACATAGGAATAATATATCCCCTTCCATAAAATAATATTCAAAAGTTCTTTTCTAAATTCACCCTCCCCATTGAAGAACCCCATTTTCTTATAGCGATTTATTCTTACAAAATCTTTCACAGTAATCCATGAAATGGTAGATAAGCCGTAAAAAATCCATATATATATATTGAAAACGATGCAACCAATATCTTTTAGCATGTGGAGAAAAGCGTAAGAAAATGGGGGCATTAATGTCATCATCAACATCGTCAATATTGGTATAGGTATGATGGAGTACGTTATGCTGTATCTTCCAAACACTGGCATTTGCCCCGATAAGATTCATTGTATAACCAACATATTTGTTAACAGTGCGGTTTTTTGAATACGAGCCATGTATGGCATCATGCATCACTCCCATACCTATGCCAGCCATTCCCAATCCACTGATGATATACAATACAAATAGCAATAATGGACTAGCAACAATTCCTGTGGTGATAGTGATAAGAGGTATAAAGTAAATGGAAAGCATAAAAATAGTTTTTACTACCATATTACCATTGCCATATTTGCTTTTATTATTTCTATTGAAATAATCATCCACCCTTGTTCGCAAGGTTTTTGCAAAATCAGTACTTGTGGTTTTTGAAAATTTTAAATTTTTGATAATTGTAATGTTTAAATAGCCCTTTATTTTTTAATGTTCCTCTGCTGTGTATACTTATTTCGGTTCCCTGAAAAGGGCAATTGTTTGCCCTTTTTTTAGCGCCTATTTAATAGGTCTGTAGCTCTGCAAAAAGCAATTCAAGCTCTTCTCTGGTTTTCTTAAGTTTAACAGAAAGTCTATCCATCATACTCTCTCTTTGCCCATCCATAAAGTCAAAATCCTTATCGCATAAAATTGGAAATCTCCTTTTAAGCATAACCTTTTGTTCCCTCCAACTTCTTAAAATTTTCATTCTCTAAAACTTAATTTATTATGTATAAATTGTTTGCCAATAGTACTCTTATTTTATAATTCTATGGCTTTACGAAGATCGATATTTTCTAAGCATCATATGTTACATGTTAAATTAAATTAATTATATGTTTCGCACTTTGAGAAAAAAAGAGTGTTTTTTTGACCTGCCTATTATATACTTTTTATAGCACTAAAAACAACAAGTTATGATTTTTGTGGATTAATTTACATCTGCTCAAACATTTTACTTAGAAGGTAAGATTCCTAAAATATGGGATAAATGTAATTATCGTCCAAACAATGTAATACTTTAAAAATAAGTAACGGCTAACTTTAAAGAATGAAGTGTTCAATTTTGAAGTTAAAAGTTATAAATTTTTATGCAAGCAATTATCAAATTCCTCAAAGCATTTTTTATAAAACATCTAGTATTTAAAATTCTTTAATTATGATTTATATAGTAATTATTTCATTTATAATTAATCTTTTGATTGTTGGTATTATTCGAGGCATTTATAGATATACGATCCTAGAGAAATATTCCTATTCTTATTATAATTTCCCCCCTCCCAATTTTATTTGGAAGCTATTTCATAATTTTTCTCATCAGGTTACAACTCTCAAAACATTATCTATAACATTGATATTGACAGGAATTGCCTTTTTTATACTATATATTTATTGAGTAGGTAGAAATTTTAATGCTCTCAGAAATAAGTTTAAAACCCTGACCTTTCTTATAAAAAAAAATCTCATTATAAGAATTTTAGCATTGAACCTGTCTAAAGTTAGTTAGGGTAAATTTTTTTGGAAAAACCGACAAAAAAGCCGAGCAAATTGAGATTAAACCAGTTCTTGACTTTTTTCTCATATCGAATTAATAATGCTTTGTAAGCGTCTAGCCAGGCAAAAGCATGCGCAATAACAGTGCGTTGTTTATAAAGCAATGGGTCAAAATATTCATCTCGGTCTGTTAAATTACCTTTTCTTTTATTCAAACAGATATTAGGTGTTATTCCATATTCAAAGCAGAGCGTCCTGAATGCATTACAATCAAAGCCAGCATCAGCATTCATAAAAAGACCATCTGTGCAAATACCCACATTTTCAAGAGTTTCTATCATTTCTTTAAAATGTTTTTCAATCTCATACAAATCATTATGATTCCCTTTTTCTGGTTGACTAGCTGCCAGTAAAACTCCTTTTGCATCACAAATACTAAGTGAGTTAGTGGTCTTTGCTGATTTTCGCCTCTGATAAGCTATAGCTTCTCCTCCTTGTTTAGAGGGTGTGTGTGTACCATCCATCTGAACACTAGATAGGTCAAGTTGATCTTTATTTTCAGCAACTAAAGTTTCCCATCCTAATTGTCAACAGTTATCATTGTACCAACGGTTATAATGGTGGAAGACACTTTGCCAGCTATAAGGTTCATCCATATATTGGCCTATAGGTATTTCTCGCCACTGGCATCCCGTTTTCAAACGATAAACAATCAACTCCACAATGCTAACTAGCTTCTCTTCAGCTAGTTTAGGGCCGTTCTTACCTTGTGATAAATGTGGTAATAGCTTATTTTTTACTTTAGACAGGTTCATTTTAATACTTCTTTTTTTATACAACCAATAAAAAGTATAAGAATTTATTTACATTATGTTATTAGATGATAAAATGCAGATTAAAAGTTGTAAAATGTCTGATTGTCATAAATTCTTTCAAAAAAAGCCTAGTCTTAAAATAGACCATCTTCTTACCAGATAAATACTATTATTAGTTACTTATTTAAGTAGAATGAATTCCACTTCCGATTTAATAGAAGGAGCTTTAGAAACTCCATTTTTCATAAACTTATCGTTAGATTGGTTGAAACACACCCTATATTACATCGACAGTTAAAAGTATAGGAGACCTAAATCGACATACCTAAATTATTTTATAGGGTTACCCATTTAAATCTCAGTGTTTAAAACCCTTACTATCTACAGGATTATCTTATCTTAAAATAAGCATAGATAAGATGAAAATAGATAAAGGATTAACAGAAAAAGTATTTAAAAACAGATTTGGGACAAAAGAACAGTGTTTAGCCTATTTACATGATCAGAAATGGAGTGCTGGTTACCATTTTCGAAAATGTAGGCATACTACTTTTTGTAAAGGCAAACAAGATTTTAGTAAACGATGCTCTGCTTGTGGTTATGATGAATCTGCCACAGCTCATACCTTATTCCATAAGTTAAAATTCGGTATAGACACAGCTTTTGCCATGGTTTATGAGATTATTACCAATAAAAAAGGCGCTAATAGTATTTATTTAGCCCAACGTTTTGGTGTTAGACAAACGACAGCCTGGTTATTTAGACGTAAGGAGCAACAGGCTATGGGCAGTAGCAAAAAATCCCCCTTAGTAGATCAGGTGCATGCAGATGAGTTTGAAATAGGTACTCCCCAACAAGGAGAGCAAGGTCGTAGTCATTCAGACAAAAAAGTCAAAGTGATAATTGCCATTGAATATAGAGTTGGTAATGATGGCAGGGGTTCCCCCGAGGGATATGCTCAAACCATAAAAGACTATCGTGCTGAGAGCTTAAAACCTATATTCAAAGATCATATATAGTCTGCAACGCCAAGTTGTGAGAAAAAAAGGAAGCATTATATTTAAGTGACCAAACTATAAATAATGCTTTCCCACTCCGTGGCGGAATAGAGAATCTGATGCCTCCAAGGCAAATATGCTTAGAAACCAGCTGGAAGCAAAACATAAAAACCCAATAATTCGGGATAGATTTCACATGATATGCTTACTTTATAAAGGCTATAATCGAATACAATGTGCTGAAATTTTAGGTGTAAGCCCAAACACAATTACCAAGTATGTTCGTCTATATTAATGAAGGAGGTCTGAGTTCACTGAGTTGCCTAAATTATTAAAAACCAGTATCTGAGCTAATGGTACATAAGGACAAAATCTGTGAGGCAATCAATAAAAACATGCCTGATTATGTCTCGGCAATTCGAGAATGGATCAGACAGGAATTAGGGATTGAACGAAGCCTACAGCTGGTAAGAATTTTCATTAAAAAATTAGGGTTCAGGTACAGAAAAACCACACCTTTTCCGGGAGGAAAGTTATCAGAAGAAAGGTTCAAAGAACAAGAAGTATTCAAAACAGAAACCTTGTTTCCATTGCTGAGGAAAATGGCTTGTGGGTCTGCTGATCTACTTTTTTTAGATAGCGCTCACTTTGTACAAGGCAAGTTTGAACGGTTCCTATGGAGTCAAAACCCTTGTTATAACCCTACTTCACATGGTCGTTATCGGGTGCCGAGCATCGAGTCAATGTTCTTGGCGGATTGGATCTGGCAAAAAGACAAATACTAAGTCTGGTTAATGACATCTCCATCAGGGCTGGAACTTTTACCGATTACATGAGATGGATAAGAAATTATCATTATTGAAAAATGGATAAAAAGCTTTATTTGATTTTAGACAATGCCCGGCATGGAATGCTCGTTATCAAAAATGCGATTGGGTAAAGGAAGATGCAGAACTACTTGCAGCCACCTGGAATATTAAATTGGTGTATTTGCCAGCTTATTCTCCAAACTTAAATCTAATTGAGCATTTATGGAAGTGGATGCTGATCAATTTGATCGCTTATTTTCACTCAAATTTCAATCGTATGAAAAATCCCAAATCCTGGCGTGGTGAATTATAAGTAAAAAAGCAGCCATAGTTACAGATGGTTGAAGTGGATAAACCTATCAAAAAGTTATACAAGAACATGCGTTCACAGTTATCAAACAAAGGTGAAAACTTCACCATGTTGCACCAGCAAATTAGGAATTTGAAAAATTGGTTGAGAGGCACACATTCCTATTGCGATAAAAGGTTGTTGAATGATTGCCTAAACGAATATTTCTTTAGATTTAACCGCAGGAATTTTAGAGAATCAATCCTAGATAAATTACTTAAAAGAATGACTGAGAGTAAACCTAAAACCTATAGTCAAATTATTTGTACTGCGACTTAGATGGGTAACCCTATTATTTTATACTATTTTAGCTTTAGAATATAATGTCAGTAAAATATCATTCTTTTCTAATGTTTCATCATCAGAAAGTTCTCTTTCAAAGTAAATTAATTCTTTTCGTTCAGATTCAATTGGGAATTTGCAGTAAAATATTTTCCTGATATAGTACCTGACAATTAGTTTCAAAGAAGATCTTTTAGTATAATTATACTCTGAGCTACCTTGTATTTATTGTCCATTATTTTTTCCATCTTTCTTTTATATTAAGTGATATTTTATAAAGCTACAGTTAAAAATAAGATTGGTAAGCAATTAATTTGTTATTATAAATGTTATTTCATTCAAATTATAAAGTATTATATAATCAATTTGAATAGTTATATATATAGTCAGGGCTTTTTCATAAAAAATTGGATATGAAAAAAGGCTGTTCTAAACTTGATAAAAAACTCTCACATTCAATATCAGGATATGGAACAACCTAAAAAACGAAGGTTGCACCCGCGGTTGCACCCGCAATAACAGATATTATAAGGAATTGCAAGGCCTGATAGATTTACGTGATAATCCCGGCTGGAAGCGAGGGAAGCGGCATGAACAAGCATTTGTACTGTTCAGCTTTCTTTATTGTACACTCAGGGTGACTGGCAAGATAACCGTATCAAGTATACATCGTATGATGGAAAGGGAATACCTATTCCTGGCCACTGAGTTGGGATTATTGGTGCAGAGTTGTATTTCTCGTCCGCAGCTGCACTGCGCCAGCTCGGCAGATTATTGGAACTGCTAGATTTCCATTCTTACAATGAGCTGAACGAAAGGTACTTTGGCATCAGACTGGATGAACAACAAGATAGTGAAAGCTTCAATTGGTATGCTATTGATGGAAAGCGGCTGCAAGCAGAGCTGAGGGGCAGTATAGACAAGGTTGTTGGGCAAAAACGTGCAGAGAATATTGTGAGGATGGTCGCCAGAATGGTGGACCATCAGAACGGATAAAGCAAGATATTGGGCTATTATAATGGTTCGAAGGATTCCGAAAAAAGATTGGTAAAGGGATATTTCAAAGGAAAAAGTGTACTTAAAGATGCCTATAGTTTTGATGCCTTACACACTAATAAGGAGCTGTTGACAGTGATACACCAAGAAAAGGGTACTTATTTGACACAGGTTAAGCGTACCAAAAACATCTATTGGAGATCTGTAGAGACATACATGATACGGAAATGCCCCAATGGCACGATGAGATGTGGGAAAAATGTCATGGTAGGATAGAGATGCGGAAAGGATACCATTATTGGGTAAACTCAGAGTGGTTTGCAGACGATTGGAAGGACAGTGGGCTATCTGATATAATGGTAGTGGAAAAGGAAAGGTACGACGTGAAAACCGATAAGAGAAGCTCGGAGATCAGTTTTGCGGCTGCAAGCTACATATCCAACAGGAGTAGCAGGAAGAATACTGAAAACAAAGATATAGGCAAAGAACTTTTCGGGACGGTAAGGAAGCATTGGTGCATAGAATCTGACCATTTTGTACGTGATGAGGGCTTTGGAGAAGACAGGATAAGATGCTTCAACAAATGGAGGGCAAGAGCGATAGCTGCCACTCCGTGGTGGCCATTATCAACGTTGCCGTCAACATAATAAGAGGCAATAACGATATGGGAAGTATTACTGTCTTCAGGGAAGAAATGAATTATGATAAAAGATTGGCCCTGAAATGTCTCAATTAATTTTTATGAAAAAGCCCTGTATATATAGTTTATTTGTTTTGCGATCATTCTTCTCCATCACAGATACTTTTTTAGCTTAGACTAACCTCATCATATCCGCTCTTTATGATTGTAGAGATCATTTTAAATCGCACGTTGGCTTTGATGCTATTAGGAGAATGAGCTGGAATAATGATGGAATGTCCGGTTTCTAATATATTGGATATTCCATCAATTACTACTTCTGCTTTTCCGTCAATTACCTGAATAAATGTATCGAAGGGTGATGTTTTTTCTGTTAAAGTTTCTCCAGAATCAAAGGACACAGCACTAACATTGCCAGTTGTTTTTTTTATGATTGTTTTTATCAGCACGGAATTAGGTATATATTCTATGATTTCAACAATGATTAGGATCTTTCCTTTTTCCAGTTCAGAATGGTTCATAAGTGATTATCATTAAATGAAAGTAGTTTTTGGCGATTTAATTTATGAGACAAAAAGGACTAATGAGGTTTATAGTACTTACTATCAATTTTTAAAATTTATACCCAAGTGTTAATTGCCCCCAGTAATTTTTGTAACGGGGAGTTGACGATGAGCTATCACCATTGTTTTTTTGCAAATCCCAGCCAACACGGGTACCAATTACTACTTGGTTCAAGTTAATATCAGCTCCTATAATAAAACACAAAGTATTTTTTCGAATATTGTCATTTTCAAATGCTTCCTCCTGGTCAATAGTGGTTGAGGCATTGGTGAACCGATTCTTTTGTTTTATAAGGTAAGAATACTGTGGGCCGACTAACAAGCTCAAAAACTCTACAGGTTTTAACATAAGCAATATGGGAACATCAATGTAGGTTGTTGTACGTTTAAGCTCATAAGTTTCATTGAAAACTTTTCCTGTAGCTTTAAATCCTTTCTGAGATAACAAAATTTCAGGTTGAATCGCTAAATTTCTATAAATGGGAATAGTTGCAAAAAAACCTGTTGCCAGACCAAATTTAGGATTACTTTTGAATTCTTCGCCTTCAGTGCTATAAACATTAGAGTAATTCGTGCCTATTTTCAGACCAAATCCGATAGAATTGTCTATATAATCATTATAATGGTATCTTTTATTATCTTGTGCATTGGTATTGCTGGTAATGGATATACATACTACCAGCATCATTATATTTATTGTTTTCATCAAATTGTTTGATTAAAATGGAACCTAATTTTATTTACCTTGTAAAGGTCAGCATGTATTATGCATAAACCATTACATACAAACTGAAGGGTATTGCAAAGATCACAGGTTTTAAAATACGCCTAGTTTATTAGGTTCAAATTTTCTGTATTTATATTTATACCATAACCTTATACTTATGTATAAGAGAAAATGATGACTATAGATTTACAGCTTTCTATTAGAAATAAAAAAGGAGAAAGGGCTACGATTGAACTAAACAAGCTTGAATTTGTAGTATGCAGATATCATCCAAATAATTCTGTTTACCTTAACGATGCCTGGCTGATAGGCTGGTATCCAGCAAGCATATTTAATATACTTGGAAAATTCATTTCATTTGCAAAATATGATGTAAATTACTTTAACATCCCATTAGTTTTCTTTTGAACTGGAGTTATACCAGCCATTTCGCCTACCACATTAACCAGATCGGCTCCAGTAGGCACAATTATTTTTGTATTTACTTTAAGGGCAGTTTCCATAGCTTCCAACTTTCTTAAAATCTGAGCATTTCCTATAAAATATTGCTCAGCCGCTTGGTTTACGAGTTTTATGGCTTCTGCCTCACCTTCAGCTTCTTTTATCTTAGCTCTTTTAATCCCATCAGCAACTGTTTCTGCAGCAGTAGCTGAATCTATTGCTGCTATTTTCTCATTTTCAGCTTTTACCACTTTGTTCATAGTTTCCTGTACATCTGCAGGAGGATCAATTTGCTTTAATTCGGTACGAATTATTTCGATTCCCCAATCCTTAGTCTCTTTGTGGAGTGTTTCATGGAGTTCCATATTAATTCTACCCCTTTCACTATTGGCAGATTTTAAGGTAAGAGTACCAATAATATTACGCAATGTAGTTCGGGCAAGATTGACAATTTGCCAGCTGTAATTGTTTACATCATAAGTAGATCCCTTCACACTGTTTTCATCAGATTTAACTCTAAAATATACCTGTGCATCTACACTTGCATTCAGGTTGTCATTAGTGATAATCTCTTGAGGTTCGGCATCAACCATTTGCTCTGTAATATTTACCCGAAACATCCTATCCACCATCGGAATTATCCAATGGAAGCCAGGTTGGGCTAATTTCCTGTATTTTCCAAGTCGTTCAATAAGCCCTTTATGAGTTGGCCTAACAATTCTTACACCAAGTAAAAAGATTACAAGTATAGAAATAATAATATAGATATAGTCCATTTTTATGAGTCTTTAATATTTGAGAAGTTAGTATTGTTTAAAATGTAAAAAGAACGGGTTTATATATCCCGTTCTCATAGCTGAAATCCTGTATGTCCGTGCCAGCATCTATTAAATACTGCATGCTTCATACTAGAATTAGTAACTATCTCTTCAAGTTTTTTTGATGTTCTCAAGAATCTGGTTCTCGCTTTTATTGACTTGATAATTTTCTATCGAAAAAAGATCTGGTAAGTGTAATAATTACGGCTAGTGCCACTAATAAATAAACAAAACTTAATGAATTAAAACTTAAGAAAATAGAACTACCTAATAAAATGGTGAATATCGTAAGAACAGAAAATAAATTTTTCAAATCAATAATTGTCATTTTCTAGTATCTGTATGTGATTTGAAATTCTCTGGCCATTGTTCTTTTTTGGTAAAATCTGACAAATCATTTGTTTTTTCAGATTCACGGATTACTTTTTTAATATTCTTATCAAGTTTGGTAGAAAAACCATTTAATAATTTATTAAAGTTTTCCAGTTGTACTTCAGCAAACTGATTGCTCTTCACATATATTTTTTTCCTGAAAATAACTCCTTTTTTTGATGTGAGGATTACTCCCATAATAGTTCCAGTTGTAATTCCAGTAAGTACACTCATAAATATATTTTTTGCGCTCATGGTATTTAAACTTTAATTAGTAAATAATTTACGTCTTTCAGAAAGAGATATCCTCTTTTTTATTGATGAAATAAAAAGGTATCTTAATCTATTTTATTTTGTAAAGCATGCAAACGAACAATCTCTTGTTGATTTTCATCAGCAATCAGTAGGTGACCTTGTGCGGCAATTATACTTTGTGCGGCTTTGATATGATGACCATCTTCATGAAGATTTGCTGCTTCAAGATGGTATTTTGCAGCTTTATCTAAATGGTTAGCTACCTTTCTATGGTTTTCAATTACTGTTTTATCAACATCATATGATTTCTTATCTTTATGTATTTTATCAGAAGTAGTCATAGCTCAGGTTTTCTAAAGTAAGAAATGTTATTAAACAAAGATGGCTTTATTCAACTTAAGATGCGTTACAATCTAAATAGCATGAGTTATATAAATCTCACCTATTTCAACAAATATTACATTTGAATAAATAAAATTTAAAAACATTGCATCCATGTTTACAGCAATCTTGACAGGTAAAACTTATTATTCAATTCTTGATGGAATAATATATCTATATCAATAACATATATTGATAAATTTAAACACTACCTTCCCAAGTACGAATCTTAGAAAGTAGTGAAAATATGAGAGTTTCAGTAGAGAGAAAAAATATTAAATTCCTTCCAGATTCTAGCCGAGTTGTTGCCAGATTTTTTATGAATGGTGACAAAAGAACAATAGCTGTGATAAGCAGGGTATTAGCCATGAATGAAAAACAGGTAAGTCAAACCCTGGAACAGACACTAAGAGAGTTTGCAAGCCGACATCGTAATATTTCACGCATTTTTTTTAAAAACTGTGCCAATGTTCGATGGATTATCGAAGAAACAATGGGGGTCAACTATAGTGAGTTATCAGATAATCGAAAAATGTTGATTGGGTCTTATAATACTATGGAGTATTCTATAGAATCTGCAGCCTTCTTTAACCCATCTATAATAGAAGATTTTGACCAATCTTATTTGGAAGAAGGAGAGAAGAGAGTAATTATCTCGTTTAGGGCAACAGGCGAAGGACACATTTCATCAATTGTTTTCAGGAGAGCTATATTGGACAAAAATAACAACCTTCAAATGATGAAGGTGGGCGATCAAATTGATATGGCAGAAATAACCCATAAAAAACTATATGATAAGAAACGATTCGTAAAAAAACTGGCTGAGATGCACATTCCTGAAATTTATTCCACCACGATTATGGCAGAGCTTCCTGAAAAATTTGAGTACTATGCATTAACCCATGCAGTAGGCAAAGTACTCAATGAGGACTCCATCACTGCTGAACGAAGGATGGCGCTTAATGAAATGACTTGGTTAGTCGATTCTTTTTACGATTTACAGTTTCAGCATGATTCAGACCTTACCGAACGTGTTATCTTTCCTATATCCGCCTCAGAAAGTAAAGGTATAGAGGATGCACGCTTTGTGAGATTTACAGAAGATGATAATACCGAAAAAATATATGCTACTTATACAGCTTATAATGGCCACACTATTTTACCTAAACTTTTGTCTACAGAAGATTTTTATACCTTCCGGGTGATGCCTCTACATGGAAGTGGCGCACAAAACAAAAATTTGGCCTTATTTCCCCAAAAGATCAAGGGGAAATATGCTATGCTTGCCAGAATTGATGGTGTTAATAATTACCTAATGTATTCCGATAGGAATACATTATGGAATAATCCTATGATTATACAAGAACCTCGTTTTCCATGGGAGTTCACACAAATTGGGAACTGCGGTTCACCATTGTGGACCGAAGAAGGCTGGCTGGTTCTTTCTCATGGTGTTGGTCCGATGAGGCGCTATTGTATTGGAGCCTCACTTTTTGATTTGGAAGACCCCTCTAAAGAAATAGGTAGACTTGAAGAACCTTTACTCACTCCGTTAGAAAATGAAAGGGAAGGTTACGTACCTAATGTGGTTTATTCTTGTGGCGCTATTATCCATAATAATAATCTTATTTTGCCTTATGCTGTATCAGATTATTCTTCTACTTATGTTGTTGTAGATATGGTAACATTGTTTGATGCACTAAAAAGATGATACCTTTTACTGTTTAATCAAATTAATCTATTGCTTTGCAATTACCATTTTATATGCATTGATGTAGGCATCAATCATAGCATCAATGCTAAAATTCTGATTGGCATGAGCCCAACACATGTAAGGATCAATTTCATTTAATTGTTTCACAGCTAAAACAGCTTCTTTAACATCATTCACTAGATATCCTGTAATGCTTTCAACAATAAGCTCTGGCATACTTCCTCTGGCAAATGCTATTACAGGAGTACCACACATCATAGCTTCAAGAATACTCAGACCAAAAGGCTCATCAAAATAGATTGGGTGGAGTAATGCCTTAGCACTACCCAATAGTTCATCTCGTAAACTAGGACCTATATTACCAAGATACTCAACTGTTTCTCCATTAATCAATGGTTTAATTTTTTTTATAAAGTAATCTTCATCCTGAATCAAACCAGCAATCTTTATTCGATAACCTGTCTTCTTTGCTATTTCAATGGCTGTATGGGTTCCCTTTTCTGGATGTATACGTCCAAAATAGAGCAAGTAGTTTTCTTTTTTTTCCTTAAACGTGAATTTTTCAGGATCAATCCCATGGTAAATAGTTGCTAAATAATCTAGCGCTAGATTCCGATCTGAATTTGAAATAGAAACATAGGCTGTTGATGAATTATATTTTTTATAAACAGGGATTATTTTTGGCGATGAAAATCCATGGATTGTAGTAATCATGGGTGTTTTTATCAAGCTAGAATAGGTGAGAGGAAGGAAATCGAAGTGATTATGGATAATATCAAACTGGTCAGCCTGTTCCATCAAATTACTAATGTGTAGTGATTCCTCTACTTTAGGATCGCAATGAAGATTTGTTTCATAAGGTAGCTTACAAACCGATTTCAGTTTTGCTTTTGTAATAGCATTTTCAGTGGCAAATAGTGTTACATCTACGCCTCTTTTCACCAAGTTCTCTGTAATGTTAGACGCGACTTGTTCCCAGGGACCATATTTTTCTGGAGGAGTTCTCCAAGCAATTGGCGATAAAATGGCAACTTTCATGCTTATTTCAAATCATTTAAGGTCACTTCTTTATCTTCTAAATTTTTTATTTCATCAGATTTATAAAACTCTTCATAAGCTTGTAATACAGTTAAATGGGAAATTAAATAGGCAAGTGAGCTTTCTGCTCCTTGGTTCCTGTTTACGCCATAATCTTCAAAACCATCACAACAACCCTTGGTTTCAAAATCGTACAAACTCATTCGTAAATCATTTTCTCCCAAAAACCACATAAATGAGGTGAATAATTTATTTAGATACTCTTTGTTATTTGTGAACAGATAAGCCTGATGATACATTAATACCATAGCCAATGCGTCGATTGGTTGTTGAGCAAACATTGATCTTTCCCCATCTTTTATATACCATTCTTTATTGCCAATAATTGATAAATAATCATCTTTTAATGTATGTTCAGTAAGAAAATTCATTGTTTCAATGGCAATGAGTGTCAGTTTACTGTCATTTAAAATTTGTGCAGAATGAAGCAATGCTAGGGGTAATATACCATTATCGTAAGCCAACAAAGATTCAAACCATTTCCAGTCGGGGGAATAATTCTGTTCATAATGCTTAACCAGTTTTCCTGCTAGATTCCGTAACCGTTCGGTCATTTCATCATCCGATGGATTAGCTTTCAAGTAATAACTAATGCCGATCATAGTATTGGCAATACTTCGAATAGATTGAAGCTTTTCAAAATTAGGAGCAGCATCAAAAAAAACTAATTTACCGGTTTGGTAATAAGCATCATTGGGAGCATTGCCTAGTAAATATCCCAGTGCCCAAATGGTTCGTCCAAAAGAGTCTTCGGAACCTACTTCATCGAGAAAGTTCCGGTTAAAGCTTAAAAAATTCTTAAATGATCCATCTTTATTTTGCATGTAATGAATATAGCTAAGATAGATGGGCATTAGTTCCAGAGCTGTAGTATTTTTCTGTTGTTTGTAAGCCATTAAAACCATGAGTAATGCTCTGGCATTGTCATCTAAACAATAGCCTTCTTTTAGGTTAGGTATTCCAAATTTTGCATGTTGAATAATACCTGTATCATCAGTTAACCTTTTGATATGAGCAAGTGAAAAGGGGGGTAGTAGCAAAGGATCTACAATAGTCTCTTTTTTGAGAATCGTAGGAGGCTTTTTATTTAAAATATTTTTTATAAGTGTTGCATATTTATCACCGATTTTAAGCCAACTAATCTTTTTGCCATATTGATTGGCTTTTTTCTGATAATCATTTAAAATATTAGGCTGATCAAGTAGGTCAATCAAAATTTCAGATAATTGTTCAAAATTTTTAAATTCAAATAATACTCCTTTCCCTTCTTCCAGCATTTCTTTGGCATGCCAGTAAGGTGTAGAAATAATAGCACAACCTGCACCCATAGCATAAGAAAGCGTACCGCTAGTAATTTGAGCTTCATTTATATATGGAGTAATGTAAATATCACAGGCAGAAAGATATTTAAACAATTCTTTTTGGTCAATATATTCGTTAAGAAACATCACATGATTATTCAGATTGAGGCTCTTTACCAGCAATTGAAGATAACTTCGGTATTCTTCACCAGAATGTCGTAAAACATTAGGGTGTGTTTTTCCTAATACAATGTACAATATTTCAGGATGTTCTTTAATGGCTTCTGGTAAGGCTTTAATTACAGTTTCAATTCCTTTATTACGGCCAATAAACCCAAAAGTAAGCAATACTTTTTTATGTTCAAATTTGAATTCCTTTTTGGTTTTTATAGGGTTGAAATGGATATCGGGTACTCCGTGTTCTATAATAGCTATTTTTTCGTTTGGAACATGATAAACATTCACCAGAAATTCAATAGCCTTATTACTCATGACCACTATTTTGCTGGCCATTTTACATATTTCTTTCAGTATTGCTTTTTCGTTATAAGAAGGTGATTCAAGGATAGTATGCAAGGTGACAATCAAGGGGATTTTCAATCGATGCAGCAAAGGAAGAATATAAACACCATTTTGTCCTCCATAAATTCCAAACTCATGCTCCATAATACAAAGATCGGCTCCACTCAGATTTATAAAATTAGCAGCTTCCAAATAATCAGTTTGTTGTTCTTGTTGAATGATTAATTTAACTTCTTTAGGAAATATATAAGAATGTTCATAATCGTTGAGTGCTACTACAAATCCTTCACTTATATTTATTGACCTATTAATAGAGTGAACCAGATTTTGAGTAAATGTACCTATTCCACATTCACGAGGTGGATAAGTGCCTATATAAGCTAGTTTCATTTTATAGAAGATTATTTAAGAATTGGATATGCAAAAAGGGTTAGTAAAGGACTGTATATTTTTTAAAATAAAAAACATTTTTCCCTCTTTAAGTCTAAATTTAACTTATAGTAATAAGTGGGCATAATGATTCATAGGCTTTTAAAGTAAAAAATAACACTACACATTGTTATGTATGCTACTCACAGGTGTTTATTTAGATAAATTAGAGTTATTCTACTTTCAGCATCAGAACAAGTAAATTCTTTAATCTTTATCTTTTTTTTCTTTGCGTTTAGCAGCTCTTTTTTCTTTAAGGTTTTTTAAAGCTGGAGTTTTATCTGATTTTGCCTTGCCGTCTTTTTCTTTTGACATTATCTTGAATTTTAATAAAAATCTATATGTGCTACTTGGAATAAATAACATTTTAAAGTTATCTGTATCTTTAATAAATTTCTTTACATCCTAATAAAATACTATTACATATATCATAGATCTTCTAAATTATTTCTGCGTTTTTTTTTTAGCTTTTTGAAGAATGAAGGAGTTAAGCCTGTTAATTTTTTAAACTGATTTGATAAATGTGCCGCACTACTATAATGGAGTTTAAACGAAATTTCTGTAAGAGTAAGTTCATCATAAAGAAGTAACTCCTTCACTTTTTCTATTTTGTGCAAAATAATGAATTGCTGGATGGTTATACCCTTTACTTCAGAAAAGATATTCGCCAGATAGGTGTAATCATAATTTAATTTTCCACTGATGTAATCGGAGTAATTCACTTTGGGTAATTCATCTGTATAGTGAATCATTTCTACGATTACATTTTTTATTTCCTCAATCAGGATACTCTTTTTATCATCTAATAATTCCAAGCCTGACTTGAGTAAATTTTTTTTAAGTTCTTCATGCTGTGTTTGCGTTATATCTTCTAATATTTCAACTACCCCCAAATCTACGATTACATAATGCAAACCTAACCTTTTCAGTTCTGTTTTGACCATCATTTTACATCGCATGCTAACCATATATTTTATGTATAATATCATACTTCTCAAACAACTTATATGGTAATAACCTCCCCAAACAATTAAATAAAGCGTATATAATCTGTACCAAATCAAAAAATTTGCTGGTAAATCTGTGATATATGTAAGACCAAGGGATTAGCATATAATAGACTTGTTCTGGTGTAAGTAATTGATAATCAATATTATTATTTTTGGGATAAAAAAGAGCAATGGCTATATCCTACAAAGAAATAAGAACAGAAAGACAATGGAAAGCGAGTACGGGGCTTAGTGAAGAACAGTTTAATAAGCTAGTGACTCTCTTCGAGGAAGCATATGTTGAACTCTTTGACGAGACCATTGATGAAAGACAAAGTGGTTTTCCTTCTGAAAGTGTGTTTAGAACTTATGAAGATCTTCTTTTTTTGGGCTCTACAGCATAAAAAGTGGACTGACTTATGATCTATTATCTTTAAGTTTTGGACTAGCACCATCTAATGTTTATCAGGCACAATCTCTTTGTTTGCAAGTGCTTCAGACTGGTTTAGAATTAGGAGGTTATATGCCAAAACGAGAGTATACTACAGAAGAAGAGTTTAAAAAACATTGGCCACCATGGCAATGGCAAGAAGAGGGAGAAATTATAGTCGACGCTACAGAACAATGGAGACAACGTCCTGGTAATCAGGAAAAACAGAAAGATGCCTATAGCGGCCAATGTGGCCCAGCAAAAGAAAACGACACACCATAAAATACATGCTAATGAGTACCAAAGAGAAAAAGATAAAATACCTCAGTTATGCTTACCATGGCAGGTCTCATGACTTGAGTATATTGCGTAATGAATTTGATGCAAAAAGAGGACTTTGGTTCGATCAACTTGAAGTGCATGTTGATCTTGGCTATTTGGGTTTGGATAAAGATTATGGATTCAAGAAGTTGAGTATCCCATCTAAGAAAAAACGAAACAAAACTTTAACGGAGCAAGAGCAAATTGCCAATAGAGAAAAAAGTCAATTCCGTGTCACAGTTGAGAATTCAATTGTAGGATTGAAACGGTATAGATTCTTATCTGATAGATTGCGATGTAGAAAAATGTCTTTTTACAATAAGGTCATTGGATTATGTGCAGGACTATGGAACTTTGTGCTAACTTATTGATTTTCACACCAGAACAAGTCTATTTTTAATATACGCCCATACATGTTCATCCGGATTTACTTCTGGACTATGCAGGTTGTTTCACTAATTTAAGTCTTCCTTTTGGTAACTTTTCTAATAACAGATGTACTGCTTTGCAATCATGAACACTTGCTTGATCCCAAATTAAAGTAATGGGATTTGGTTCATCTGCTAATAGTTGTTCTAAGAACCAGACAATATCTTCCCCTCTGTAAGGCTGTTTACTGGTGGTATAAGTAAAATCTCCCTCACTACTGATGGCTGAACAAACAAAGATATGCCCAAAAGATTTTGAGCATATCTCAACAGGAAAGGGATTGGCTTGAGGTAAAAAACATTTTTGCAATTTTGGTGTAACGAAAAAAGATGCTTCATCTCCATAATAAACCTTTCTGCCTTCTTTTTTAGCTGTTTTCAGCAAATTAGGCAAAGTTCAGGATTTTTTCTGGGTGCTTTCTTTGGAGGCTTGCGGTAGCTAAAACCCCATTGATGTAACAGTGTACCAATATGTTGCAGGCTATACTCAACATCAAAAAGTTGTTTTATCTGACAAAAAACTCTTTTTCTTGTTCAGCCTTGGGTAGGAAAACCAGCTTTAGTAGGCCCCTCTGACTAAATGAGCTTGGAGTTCTTGCTGATGAGCTAGGGTAAGTTTTGGGCTAGCTCCTGGGTACTTTTTCTTTTTGATACCAGAAATACCAGTTTGCTCATAAGCGGAAAGAATTTGACTGACTAATTCTTGACTACAGTCAAGTACTTCTGCAATACTTTGTTGTTTGAGTCCTCTCTTCGATAGACGAACTACTAACTTTCTCCTATATTCTCTAATGTCGGTATCTTTTGTTATTCTATCCATAGTTATAAAATAATAAAAAATACCGACTTTATTAATTCTCTATATTCTAGGCTATTGCAACAAAGTCGAAGAAAATATAAAATGAATTCTGTCTTATGAGAAAGTTATTAAAGCTGATTAACCTTAATTTTTACCTTTAGACAGAATTCTATAAATACTTCAAAAGCGATTTTTTATATATTAATGGTTTTGAAAATATAGAGTATAGTTTATTTATTTTATTCCAACTTTTATGACATCTTCAGATATAGGTTGAATAATGATATCAATCCTTCTATTTTGTTTCCTTCCTAACATAGTTTCGTTGTTGGCTACTGGTTTGCTTTCACCAAAACCTATAGTGCTAAACCTTGATTCATCAATTTTTCCATTTGCTATTAAGTAACTCAAAACAGCATTTGCTCTTTCTTGAGATAACACTAGGTTAGATTCATCACTACCTCGAGAGTCTGTATGGCCTTCAACAATGATAGAAGAGTTTTCAAAGAGATTAGCGGCTTGTTCTACTTTTGAAAGCAAAGCATAACTTTTCTGATTGATTTGTGATTTGCCTGCATCAAAATTGACGCCTATCATCCGAATGATGATGTCGTTTTTTTGGCGGAAAACATCGGCTTCTTCTGCACCAAAAATTATTTGAATTTCATCGAATTTATTATTTATGACAGCAGTTTGATCTATTCTTTTTTGTAACATTTGTTGCCTTTCAAGAGCCTGTAAGGCTTCTTTAGACTGCTGTCCTTTAAGGCTTTCCTGAATTTTACGCTGCTCAGTCAATATTTCTTTCAAGTTTTCATTTTCTTGTTTTTTAACATACAATGCTGTTTCTAAATTCAAAATTTGAACCCTGTCATCGTTTAATCTGGTCAAAATTTGAGCCACTGGTGGTTCAATTCCTTGATCAAACTTCAAATAAATGTCCATGTTTTCACCTATTCTTGTGATTGGTTTATACATCATGAGTAGATAATCCTCAGTATTAAAGTTCTTTTCGCTCAACATCTTATCTTGTACTGCAATTTGCATGGCAAGTAAGGCATGATACTCGGCCTCTTTTGCCAGGTGTCTTGCTTCATCCGTATCATAGCGGTTTTCAGCTAGCTCTTTTTCTGCCTTAGTAATAAAAAGCTTGGCTGCATTATAGGTTTTAGGTGCCACTTTGTTAACTTTATTATAGTCAGCCTGTTCAATCAGTTTTTTTGCACTGGTCAGATAATTGGCTTTAATGGACTCTAGTTCAGCTTTTCTATATAACTCCATAGCTTTATTACCCTTTTCTTTCGCATCATTTGCATCACCTTTTTCTAGTTCTTTGGTAGCATTTTTCATTCCTTCTTCAGCTTCAAACCAGATATTTTTACTAAATTGAATTGCTTCTGCATTGATTGCATCTTTTCTTGCTGATAAAACATTAGTAAACATCACAGCACGAATCTTGGTGTTATCAATAGCTTCATTAAATTTATTAAGCGCTTTATTGATGTTCTTTTTTATTTCAGACAGTTCGCCATTATTACGGTATTCTTCTGCAGCATTATTGTACGCTTCCATTGCTTCTTCAAAAGCTTTCGGAGATAGCACATCTGCCTGTTGTTCTTTGGCAGTAAACATAGTTTTATTCACGTTATTGAACAAAGCCATCTGTAATTTCTGACCATACACATTACTTGTGATGACAAGAATGGCTAAAATTAATCTAATTGATTTAATTACTTTTTTTCTCATAACGATTTTGATTGATTTTAAATTTTTAAACCAAGGCCAGCTCTTTTAGCATCAAGAATCGAATGATACCTAAAAAATTACCCTTTCAGGTCTTTGTTTTGTTTGGTACTACCCATCTTTATACTGATTATTTTACTTTGACAGTCTGGCACACCTTTGATTTTAGGTGGTTGCTTTGTGAAAATTTCTCTTCTTGACAAAAGTCTATATATCTGAGTCTGGAAGCATTATACTTTAATTATAAAGGCTTGTATATATCGCACATATTAGATTGATTTTTGACTATCTAAGCTTGCTTTTTTGCTTTTTGCAATTATTTTTCCTACAAGAAAAATCCAGAATGGACTAATAATAAGTGTAATGGAAATAGTAGAAATGATAAGTTGGTATGTATATCCTGAAATAAGCCCGATAAAATAAGAGGTAGCTCCCAGTATGAAACTAAACTCTCCTATCTGAGCTAAAATAGCACCAGTGTAGAAACTATCTGACCAGCGTTCTCCTAAGACCCTCACGATTATTGTATTAATCAAGTTGTTTGTAAGAAAAGCAAGCAAAACCATAATTGACACGATACCGATATTTTCTATCAAAAAGCTCAGATCAATCAACATACCTATTGATACAAAAAATAATGCGACGAAAATTATCCTAAAAGCATACAGGCTATTTTGCACCCATTTTGTTTCTTCAGCAGAGGAAACAATAATACCCGCCACAAATGCTCCTAATGCTGAGGAAAGTCCAAAAAAGGTAGTGATAATAGAGAAACCAAAGCAAAATGCAAATGCAATAAACACTTGTATTTCATGATCTTTTCTAATGTAGGTCCCAAATGGTAATTTTATTTTTTTATTTTTTAATATCCAAATGATAATGCCAAGGATTAAGCCTGCGCCAATAATTTGCTTTATAATATCTTTGGGTTGTGGTATCGCGCCAGATATATAATTGATTATAATCAACATAGGTATCACCAGCACATCTTGTATTAGTAAAATTCCAATTACATTTTGCCCTACCTTAGAGCTTATTAAGTCTTTATTCTGGAGAAAATTAATGACAATGGCAGAACTACTTAAGCTAATAACAAAACCAAGTACAATGATATGCTCTAGTTGCCAATTGAGAAAATAGCCAACTATCCATACAGCACCAACACTAAAAACTACCTGAATAAGTGTCCCAAAAACAGAAATCCGCCAATTAGCAATCAGTTTTGGAAGTGAAATTTCCATTCCAATAAAAAACAACAATAGTACTAAGCCAAATGAACCCAGGTTGGATATTAATGATTCATCAGTAACAATCTGCATACCATTAGGACCCATAAAAATTCCGACAAGTATATAGGCAATTATATAAGGTTGTTTTAATAGCTTAAAAACAAAACTGGTCAATATAATACCGATAGAAAGAACAACCAGGATTGATAGTACTGGATCGACCTGAATTGCAAAAATGATGTACATCTAAAACTTTTTGAGAATGGAGAAAGCCAAAGTATAATTATTCAGGCCTTCACTATATTATATTTTTGAGAATGGTAATTGAAACTTGAATTTACTTCCTTGTTCTAGTATACTTTCTACATAGATTTTTCCACAATGAATTTCAATGAATTCTTTGCATAGCAATAAACCCAGACCAGTTCCCTTTTCATTATTTGTTCCCAGCATTGACTTAGTTACTCCAAACTTAAAGAGATTTTCTTGAACTTGCTTAGACATACCAATACCATTATCACTCACCTCTATTTCTACAAATTGTTTCTTATCTATTGCACTTATAATTATTTCTCCATTTTTTTCTGTGAATTTTATAGCATTCATAATCAAATTTCTAAGTACTGCTTTAATCATTTGAATATCTGCTGTAATACATAAATCTTTTGGAACAGTATGATACAATGATATTTGTTTTTTTATAGAAAAATGATTTATCTCTCTTATCATTTCTACGATAAGATCGTGAAAGTGAATGTTTATTGGATAAAAACTTTGATGATCATTTTGTAAAAGAGACCAAGCCAAAAGGTTATTTGTAAGGTTTAATGCACTGTTTACAGATTTATCAGCCACATTGATCAGTAGCTCAAATTCATCTTTGTCATAATTCTCTAAACCTATCTTTAATAATTTTAAGACTCCTAAAATGGAGGTGAAAGGGCTTCTTAGGTCATGTCCAATAAGTGACATAAACCTTATATTATTGGCAATAACGTCATTTAGTTTATTGGTTTTTTGTTTAACAATATTCTTTAATTCTACATTTTGCTCTTGTATTTCCAGCAAATTTAAATTATAAAAGTTGTGCTTCAAAACTCCAAGTAATTCAATGGCATTATCAGAAACGTCCTCATTTAAATTTCTTTTATTCTTTTCCATTTTTTTATCTTCATAAGATGAATAGATTCAATTTTTTTAGAATATATTATAATCTCTATTTGAAAGGATTTTTTAAAGGTTCGCTAAATAAAGCTTATTTTTAGATTCGACAAAAATGAGTAAATACCAGCTTTAAAGTGTTGTATTTAAAACCAGAAAAACTACATTTTTCATAGGTCTTCCAGATTGTTTTTTGCTCCCCTGCACTTGCTTTTTTAATAAAATGATGGCATCGTTTGTAAGTTTACAATGCACCTAGGGAATAATCAATCTAAAAAGCAAACGTAATTAAAATATTAACCAAAGTACTTGGCTTAACATGTGATTTATATAACTTTCAAAGTATTTATGCAGTGATTTTATACTTTGTTATCATCATCTTTATGAGACTACTAATATTTAAATATTTTATCTCATGAAAAATAAACAAATTATTTTTAGACATAATGCGATGAGCAATGGAAATTTACTGCACAGTTATTATGCTGTGAATAGTATAGATGGTAGAATTCTAGGGGAAAAATATAAAGTAAACCATTATATGAATTCTTTCTTTAATTTTATTCTACATTACTTTCCTAGATTAAAAGGCGTACTTCAAACTTCCTGATAATCAAATGTTTTTTAGGTTTATAACTTTAGGTGTAAGTCAAACTTCTTTAATAGATTTTAATTTGAAAATTGATTATCTTATACATCGTGCAAAATAAAAACACTCATACTTATAAAATAAATATTTTCACAATTGATTTAATATAGAAGTGATTTTAACTTTTTTCTTTCTAGGTTTTAACATCCGAAAGTAGCAGATATAAAATGGAGTTTTAACTAAATTTGCTAAACTTTTACTTAGGCCGCTTTTTTTAATTATATTTTCTTTTCCAAAGGGTCATGTATTCCAAGCTTGAATGTATCCTTTTACATTATACCATAAATGTACCTATAGATAGGTTCAGATATATCAAACTTTTGTTTATTCAGACTTTTATATTTGGTGTAATAAACTCATTGAATATTACTTTACATATGTCCTGTATGACTTGATGTTTGTCCTACATATTACAGTGTAAGTTGAAATAGATTTGCTAAAGATCAACAAAATAGCATTTCATATGAAAATAATTATTGTAGGTGCTTCAGGCACTATGGGACAATTTCTGACAAGTATTTTGCAAAAAGAAAATCACGAAATAATAAGAGCAAACCGTTCATCTGGCGATGTAAAAGTAGATATTACCAGCCCTGCATCCATCAAAAATATGTTCTTAGAAACAGGAGCCTTTGATGCATTAGTTTCTACTGCAGGTCCAACTTTTGTAGGCTCTTGGAAAAATCTAACTGATCAAACTTTTAGGTCTGGTATTGAAGGTAAAATGATGGGACAAATCAACCTTGTGCTTATTGGCCAGCATTATATTCGACCAAAAGGTTCTTTCACATTAATAACAGGTGCATTAACACATGAACCACAACGAAATTTTGCGAATGCTTCTGCTGCTAATGGTGCAGTGGAAGGTTTTGTACGTGCTGCTTCTATCGAATTAGAAAATAGTGTGCGTATTAATGCCGTAAGCCCAACTGTAATAGAAGATTCACCTCAATACTTTCCCTATTTTCCAGGCGAAACTCCAACAACTATGAAGCAATTGGAGTATGCATTTAGAAAAAGTCTATTTGGAGCAGTAACTGGTCAAATCATAAAACCTTAATAATCTGATATGAAAGTAAAGCTAATTCAGTCAATTAAGATTTGGATTGTGATTTATCCATCTATTACTGTCTTTTATATATTATTTGGAAAATACTTAACAAATCTTCCTATTTATCTGCGTACTTTAGTTCTAACATTAATTTTAGTTCCTTGGATGGTGTTTGTTGGATTGCCTTTTTTACATCTTGTATTAAAGAAAAGCACCTCAAAAGCAAGTTTTAAATAGTATATACTTGTTGAGCAAGCCCTATGGTATTACGAACTAAGCTCTGCCTACAACTTCTAATTTAGATTTTATAAAAATAATTTGCATTTACAGTAGTCAAAATCTAACTTTGTTATATTACCTAACAATGTTAGATTTTTATAATTATGTTAGATAAGAAAGAAGAAAGAAAAAAAAGAGTAAGAGAAGCCATAAAACAAGCAGCACTAGAAATAGCAGAGAGTGAAGGTTGGCATAAAGTAACAATTAGAAGAGTTGCCGATAAGGTACTCTATACACCACCTATAGTTTATGAGTTTTTTAAAAACAAAGATGATTTATATAGGCACATAGTAAAAGATGGATTCGAACTATTAATTAATAGCACCTATGAAAAAATAAACGCGCAACATTCTGCCGAAGATAAACTTTGTGCTTTGGCATTGGCTAGATTCGAGTTTGTAACAAAGCACAACACGCTACATCATATGATGTTTGATGCCGATAATCCTGAATGGCATAACCTTGAATTGAGCAATTATATGATCAAAATTAAAGGTATGGTCTTGGGGCTTTTAACCGAAATTACAGGAGAAGAGGACGAAGTGAAAGTTCAAGAGTATTTCTTAAATATGGTATGCCTATTAAAAGGATACACATTCTTTAAAATGCATGATAATAAAAATATTATCGCTAAGAGAAAATCTATGTTGTTACCAGATATGGAAGTTACAGATTTGTTTTTGGCAGCTTTCAAAAGATTTATTAATAGTATAAAATCATAAAAATGGATAAAAGAAAACTATATATAAGTGTTGCAGGTATTGCCATACTCATAATAGGTGTAATGCTTTCAAGATTGCTTTCTAGTACAGGAAGTGAAGATATCGAAAAGGAAAAAGCGGAAACTGTAAACCGCTTTGTGGTAAGAACAAAAGAAGTGCATCAAGAGACTATTAAATCTAAAATTGAAATTACAGGAAGGTTGATTGCCTCAGAACAGGTAGATTTATTTGCTGAAGTTTCTGGTGTATCTACTTATGGTGTAAGACCATTCAAAACAGGTAATACTTTTTCGAAGGGAGAAGTAATGTTAAAGATAGATAAAGGAGAGTTTATACGTTCATTAGCATCTATTAAAAGTCAGTTTTCAAGTCTATTGGCACAGGTGCTACCAGACTTAAAGTTAGATTATCCTGACGATTACGCAGCTTGGAAAGATTACTTATTAAATTATGATATTGATAAAAATATAGCTGCTCTACCAGAGGTTAAAAATGAGCAGTTAAAGTTTTTTCTTACTGGCAGAAGCATTTACTCTAATTATTACAGTATTCTAGAATCTGAAGAGAGACTCAGTAAATATGTAATTAGAGCACCGTTTACTGGTTCACTTACAGAAACATTTATAGATCAGGGAACACTAGTAAGAACAGGACAGCAACTTGGTGAATTTATTAAAAATGGAACTTTTGAAATAGAAGCTTCTATTGCTTATGATCAACTTAGTTATTTAGAAAAAGGGAAAAAAGTACAATTTACTGATGTTAAGGGGAGTGATACTCATGAAGGAACTCTCATAAGAATCAATAACAAAATTGATCCTACTACGCAACTGGTAAAGGTATATTTTCAACTAAACGATCAACGTCTTAGAAGTGGTCTTTATCTAAATGGCCATATCGAAAGTACCACTTTTGAACATGCAACTATCTTACCTATAGAATCACTCGTTGACCAAACTTTTGTATTAGTTGCGCAAAATGGAAAGGCTATAAAGAAAAAAATAGAAGTGCATAATCAGAATGTAAACGATTTTATTGCAGTAGGGCTAAAAGATGGGGAGAAGGTAATTATTGATAAAAAAAACAGTGCATTTGAAGGTACTGAAGTGATAGAAATGTAGTAGTAGCATAAATTATAGCTCTAAATCAATTTATCTAATGAAGAATATCATTAAGTTTTTTATAAAAAACGAGTTACTAGTAAATCTTTTAATTGCACTTATAACATTTATGGGTGTATTAATGGCTTCTAGAATGAACTCGTCTTTTTTTCCTGCACAGGATGAAAAGTTTATAGTAGTTGAAGCTACTTATCCCGGTGCATCTCCTAGAGAAGTAGAAGAGGGGATCGTTCTAAAAATAGAAGATAACCTTAAAAGTGTTACAGGTATAGATCGAGTTACGTCAACATCATCTGAAAATACTGCCAATATAGAAATAGAACTTGAGCTCAACCAAAATGCAGATTTAGTTTTACAGGATGTAAAAAATGCAGTTGACCAAATAAGTAATTTTCCAGAAGATATGGAAAGGTTGGTAGTTTATGTAAGGGAGAATGAAAACTTTACAGCTAAAATTGCACTTGTCGGTGATGTACCTTTAGCAACATTAAAAGAAAGATCAGAAGCATTGGAAGATGGTTTGAGAGCATTGCCCAATATTTCTAAGATTGATGTGACTGGTTTTACCGAAGAAGAAATAGTAGTAGCTTTAGAAGAAAGTAAACTTCGAGCTTACAATTTAAACTTTGAAGATGTTGCCATAGCCATTCAAAATGAAAATATACAATTTACAGGAGGACGTATAAAAGCAGAGACCGAAGTTATAATAAGGTCAGATCAAAAATTGTATAATGCCAATCAACTCATGAATCTGGTGTTAAGAACGCTAGATAATGGAAATGTAATTAGATTAAAAGATGTTGCAAGCATTAAAGAGAGTTGGGATGAAGGAACTAACAAAGCATTTTATAATGGTGAGAAAGCTGTATTGGTTACAGTTAATACATTAAATGAAGAGAATATTTTAGATGCAGCTGAAAGCATAAGAAATTATC
This sequence comes from Chondrinema litorale, assembly GCF_026250525.1. GTDB lineage: Bacteria > Bacteroidota > Bacteroidia > Cytophagales > Flammeovirgaceae > Chondrinema > Chondrinema litorale. Next base: position 53,094 of record NZ_CP111064.1, on the reverse strand, counting down.
TTGATGAATTTAATTCGCAAAATAGTGTGGTAAATGCTATTCTTGTAAGAGACGGCACTGATGTTTTAAGCGAAAGAATTAATCTTTTAACTGAGAATGGAATTTTGGGTGCAGTACTTGTTTTCATTTTATTAGCACTATTCCTCAGAATAAGATTGGCAATGTGGGTAGCATTGGGTATTCCAATTTCCTTTCTCGGTATGTTTGTTTTGTTAAACTTGTATGGTGTTACCATCAATGTATTGTCATTATTTGGGATGATACTCGTTGTAGGTATTTTGGTTGATGATGGTATAGTCGTAGGTGAAAATGTGTTTCAGCATTTTGAAAAAGGTAAAACTAGATTTCAGGCTGTACTCGATGGAACACTAGAAGTACTACCAGCTATTTTCTCAGCTATTGCAACAACATGCGTGGCTTTCGCTTTCTTCTTTTTTATAGATGGGCAGCTAGGAGAATTCTTTTCCGATGTTGCGTTGGTAGTAATATTTGCTTTGGGTTTTTCTCTTGTTGAAGTACTCCTTTTTTTACCAGCTCACTTGGTTCATATCAAAGATTTATCTCACGATGTAAAGCCAAATAAGCTTAAGATAAAAGTTGAAAATATGCTATTAAAATTCAGAGATGTATTTTTTGTACCTATTCTGGATTTTACCCTCAAGTACAAAGTATTCAGTTTTATGACAGCTATTACTTTGCTTATAGTAACATTTGGAGCAATTCGTGGTGGAATTATTAAAACTACATTCTTCCCGAATATAGAGCAAACACAAGTAGATGTTACCATAGAATTTCCTAGTGGAACTTCAGAAACAATTACAGAAGAGGCAGTGCTTAAGATTGAACAAGCTGCAATAGATCTAGAAAAAAAATATGAAGAAGAACTTGGGCAAACAATTATTACTAATAGAGAAATTTTTCTAGGTAGAAATAGCAATGAGGGAAAATTAACCTTTTATCTGGTATCATCAGAACAAAGAGATTTAAGAAGTTTTGAAGTAGCTTCAGATTTACGAGATGCAGTAGGGGCTGTTCCGAATGCTACTCAGTTAAGTTTCGAAACTGCAACCCCATTTGGTAAACCACTAAATGTTTCTTTCTCGGGAGAAGATTTTAACCGATTAAGAGCCGCAGTTGCCGATTTTAAAGAGGAGTTATTAGAAACTGGAATGGTTAAAGATATTGTAACTAATGATAAAGCTGACCAACCCGAAATTAATATAAGACTCAATGAAACAGGAAGAGGTCTTGGTTTAAATCCTAGAACTGTAATTCAACAAATTAGGAATGGCTTTTTTGGTTTTGAAGCTCAACGCCTACAAAGAGGAGATGATGAAGTAAAAGTTTGGGTTCGCTACTCATTAAAAAATCGTGATGATATAGAGGAGTTGAAAAATATGAGAATTAGAACGCCACAAGGCGATTTAGTTCCAGTGAGTGAAATAGCCGATATTGTACCAGTAAAAGGTCTAATAAAAATTAATCACTTAGATGGGAAACGACAAATTACTGTAGAGGGAGAAATTGCTTCTTTTGATATTTCAGCTACAGAAATGATAGGAAAAGTTTCATCTGATGTAATTCCGAAAATAGCAAAGAGGTATTCTGATGTAAATATAGCGCTAGATGGCCAGCAAAGAGAAACAGCAAAAATGGGGGCTTCAATAGCCAAAGTGGGGCCTGTAGTACTAGTTATTATGATTGCGCTTTTAATTATAACTTTCCGATCTGTTAGTCAAGCCGTTGCCCTTTTAATGGTTGTACCATTTGGTATAATCGGTATGAGTTGGGGGCATTTTATTCATGGTCAACCAATGAGTTTGCTTTCATTTTTGGGGTTTATAGCTCTTATTGGAGTAATAATAAACGATGGGCTTGTGTTTGTAGGAGCTTTTAATATTTATCTTAAAGACGGTCTCAAATACGATGAAGCATTAAGGGAAACTGCTATTTCGCGTTTCAGACCTATCTTTTTAACAACAATTACAACAACTGCTGGTCTTGCTCCTTTAATACTAGAACGTAGTTTTCAAGCACAATTCCTTATTCCGATGGCTATTACTATTGCTTATGGCTTACTATTGGGTTCTTTTTTATTAGTGCTCTTACTACCAGTATTTCTTTCAACATTTAATAGAAGTAAAGTGCATCTTAAATGGTTGTGGGAAGGTGAAAAGCCAAGTCACGAATCTGTAGAAAAAGCAATTATCAGAAAGTTAAATGAAAATCAATATGAGAAATATTAAATATATATTTCTGTTACTAATCTCACTATTTACTTCTTTTTTATGCAAAGCACAAACAGTGAGTGATGCTACAGGATTAGGTATTCAGGAAATAATAGCAATTACGTTAGAAAACAATTATGATATTAAAATAAGTAAGAATACTTCAAAATCTACTTCAATTGATGCTGTGCCAGGAAATGCCGGTTATTTGCCAACTGTGGCACTTTCTGGAAGTTACAATTACTCTTCTAGTAATTCAGATATTGTTTTTGCTGATCCTACTATGCCCGAGATTTCTGCTTCTGGGGCAGTTACAGAAAACATAGCTGCGGGAGTAACATTAAACTATAACATATATAGTGGTGGCAATAGAAAATATACTTACGAAAAACTGAAAAACGAAAACTATCTTTCAGACCTACAACTTCAACAAAGCATTGAAACTTCTGTGCTGAATGTGGTTTCGCAGTTTTTAAATGTGGTAAATTATTACGACTCATATGAAATTAATAAAGAGTCTGTTGACATTTCGCTAAAAAGGTATGAGAGGGCTGAAAATAATTACTCTTTTGGAGCAATGAGTAAACTTGAATTATTAAATGCTGAGGTTGACCTTAGAAATGATAGTACTAATTTAGTTCAATCAAAAGTCGCATTTGAGAAATCGATAAAAGATCTTAATAATCTAATGGGGATTGATCCAGATTCAACTTACACAATTAATCCTGACTTTACCATAGAAGATGATTTGGTGGTTGCTGAGTTAATAGAAGATGCTTTAAATAAAAATACAAGCTACCTATTGGCTAGATCTACAATACGATCTAGAGAATTAGATTTGAAAATAACAAAAACAAATTACCTGCCTACTTTAGATTTTTCTGGTGGTTATGAGTATAGCAATGTTAGCTATGGAGCCAGCTTTATAAGTACTCAAAAAGGCCTCGGTTGGAATGCAGGAATTAGTGTATCATACAATATTTTTGATGCAGGTAGCAGGAAAAGGGAAAAAGAAAAGGCTGAAATACAGGTAATAAATCAACAATTATCGATAGATCAGACAAAAAATAATTTGAAAACAGATTTGCTAAAAGCATACGATGACTATCAATCTAACATAAACTTGCTAAGCCTTACTGAACGTAATGTGAAAACAGCAATGATAAATTATGAAAGAAGTACAGAAGCTTTCAGTACAGGACAAATTACAGGAATAGAATTAAGAGAAGCCCAGCTAAATCTATTAAATGCCAAGTATAATGTAAGCCTGCAACGTTTACAAGCAAAGATATCAGAAGTTAGTCTACATTATTATTCAGGCAACCTTGTAAAGTAAACATAGCACAAAGAACTTGTAATATTATGAGTTCTTTGGTTTTACTATTTTTGCTGTAGTTTTTTTATTTGAGCTATCGAATTAATAAAATTTTAGAAACAAACTATTAATTAACATAATGATATTTATTGATATTTTATAAATTACTGAAAATCAATGCGTTATGATCTATTGAAGTATTCGAAACTCTAAAGGCGAAAAAATAGTTCTTTAGTAGCGATAAGTAAAAAGAATGTTGCAACTATATAACCAATTACTATCAAATTTGGATTTTTTGTTTTATTAGATTTTTCATATTTGCTTATTATCTCTAAATATTTTTTTTTATAAAAAAACAAATAATAATCTAATATTAGTATAGGTAAAGCACTTATGACAATACCGATTTTATTTAAGTTTCTAGGCATAATATCAATACCTACTATCCCTTCTATTAATGTTAATAGCACAAGGAAATGCATGTAATTAAGACTACTAACAGCAATATATGCACTAAGATAGGGTGCCGAGCCATTATTTCCTTTAACAATCCTATAAAAACAATAAATAAAATATTTCATAATACATCTATATGGTTAGCGAAGTTTACGACTTATTGTTTGGTTGAACGGAATTTTGAGGTCCCAATGCTTCAGGCATAGCAAATTCGATAAAAGGATAAATAATAGATTGCCCAATGTTTAAGGTAGTTTATGGGTTTCGTTTCCCAAATTCAGAACCTATAAAGTATCCAATGCCAAATAAACCACCTACAGTACCGCTCATACCATAATATTCTATTCCCATGTTTACTCCTTCTGTAAAATATACGCTGTAAGCATCTTCGCTTTATGCATTCCAAATATTATACCCAGAAGATCGTAGTTGCACTCCAAAAGTGGCTTTTCCAATACCTTGAGCTATATTACTAAACACGCTTAATTCATTAACAGTGCCAAGGTTTGAATTAGGAACAATGTTTAGATAAGCTTGTGTAAGTAAATTGGTGGTCTTTAGGACGATACAAATAAAGTCCTATCTTAAGCAGGACTTTAATTTGATTATTACACTTATACTATTAATAGTGTAATTATCTAATAAATATTAAAATTATCTTAAATAAAAAAAAGCATATATTTAACTCCTCCTAATAATAAGAATGAACAAACCATATACCCTATTGCATTCCACTTTGCATTTTTAACCGTATTTAATTTTTCATACTGTTCAACAATTTCTAAGTATTTTTTTTTATAGTAAAATAAATAAAAATTTAATATAAGAATAGGTAAAGTACTTACTAGTACTCCAAATTGATTTAAATCTTTAGGGACAATAGTGACATTAAATATTTTCTCAATCAACATTTCTACCACAAGAAAATTCATATAGTTAGTTGTCGAAATCATAACTAGGATTTACGAACAAACATAACATTTTTCTTTTGCTTAACCCATAATTTGTAGGGGTCAAGCGAAAGAAAAATGTTAAGATAGCCTTTCCATTAAAACCTCATATGGAGTCTTCCCTTTTAGAGCTGAATGGGGTCTATGACAATTATAAAAAGTCTCCCATTCCTGAAGTTTTTTTCTAATATCAATATCATCTGTATACTCAATAAGCTGATAAAACTCTTGCTTATCAGTAGAATGAGATCTTTCTACCTTACCGTTTAAATGAGGACTTGCTGGTTTTATATAAACATGTCTTATCCCTAAGTCCTCACAATACCAATGAAATTTCACTTGAAATTCATGGCCATTATCCGTTTGAACTGTATGAATTCTGAAAGGAAATCTTTTCAATATGTAGTTCACAAAATCAATAGCATTTGCCTGCGTGTGTTTTGAATATATTTTCAAAGCTCTTGCTCTTGTTGCATCATCTATAGCAGTATATTGATACCTTCTTATCTTTTTACCTTCCTTTGTCGTGAAATTCAAGAACTTAACATCAATCTGGATACGGTGACCAGGTACTTTTTTCTCGTAGCGTTTAAATGGTTTAATAGATCGCTTTCTTTGATTCTTGGGTAGCAGATTCATGCCATTACGTTTGAGAACATAGTAAACAGCACCTTCTGAAATTTCTATATCATGATACCTTTTCAGATACCATTTGATGCGTAGTTGTCCTAGATGATACGTTTTTCTAAGATGAAGAATTAGTTTTTCAATTCTAATAGGTGTTCTAAGCTTAGGATTTTCAGGACATGGCTTTTTGTTTATTAATGCTTCCTGACCATGTTGATCATAGGCTCTTTTCCATTTATAATAAGTTTCCCGTGAAATACCAAAATATCTGCATGCTTTAGTAATGTTACCTATCTCTTTGGCATAGTTGAGAACTTTTAACTTACGGCGAATGTCTGAGTGGGCTTTTGCTGTCATAAAATCAAGATTTGAGTTGAGCAATATTCAAAAATAATATCGTAAACCCTAGTCTTGATTTTCATAACTAACAAAAGTTAGAAATGGATTTGCTAAAATTCATTCACTTGTATACTTGATCCGATTAACACTGCTTACATCTTCTGATGTCGTGATGTATTCCTTTGTATCAATAAGAATATCATCCTTATAAATTTTAAGGGTTACTTTCATTTCTGCATAATCATTTTCTAAAGGAACCCAGCCAGCAGTTACAGCTAATTCAATTTCTTTTTGTGGTTCTTGATTGATAAAAGAATAGCTCGACTGTACCAAATCAGCATCGAGAAAAGTGATTGGTGCTTCTTCTTGAGTATCAGCAAAGACAAAACCCTCCCCTAATTCCAAAGACTTCACAAAAAAATCTACATCTCCAGATTGTTCATACACAACTTTAAATATAGATGTAGCATTATCTTCTGTATTATCAGGATTGATTTCATCATCATTACAGGCATAAAAAACAGTACTTAGTAATAAGATGAGAAAGGTTGAGAGTTGAATGGATTTCATAATTTTTTTCTTTTGCAATTAATTAATCGATCCCAGAAACACGATTTATTAATAATTAGTCTACTTCATATTTTGAAGCATTTCGTTAAAGTCTTTCCCATTAGCTTTGTGAACTTTTACAGCAGGTCTTATACACGATTGTTTTCTAAAAGCTGTAAGACTTACCAAACCTAGCGGTAAGTAGAATACTTTATTATTTATTTGAAACTCAATTATTTTTTCTTTTTTGACAACTATTAAGGGCTGTTTTTCTTTAATAGCAGCCACTCGGATATCATAGAGATTACCAGCCAAATCACTATCAAACACAGTATGAATTTTAGCAAATGGAAATGCGTCTAACACATTAGAAATTTGTTTAGCAGACAAACCACCACCAGTTGATACAAATAAACTAGATGCTTTATTAATTCTTTGCTTATTCAATTCATAAAAACTCATTACATCAATGGCACTTTCTCCAAAAAATATGTCAGTAACAATACCTCCATTACTTAAATCGGCGATCCAAACTGCATTCGTTTTATCACTACCTCTAGCATGCTGATGCCAATTATAATTTACAACTTCCATACCTTTTAGTGCATCACTATTCGGTTCTTTATATGGAAATCCAATATTGGTATATGGACTTTCATTTTTCTGAATTGTACAGATATGAGACAGAAAAACTCCCAATGTTTTAGCTGATAATTTTCTTCCATGGAGCAAGTAAGAAAGGTCTTTTATAGTGGCATTTTTTATCTGGTAGTCATTTGCTTTAAACTTATTTATATCCCTTCTTCTAAGATTAAGATTGTGGGTATTTTCCGTAAAATCAAAAGGAATACCTGCAAAATGACTTAGAACCTGATTGATACCATTAGTCTCAGTAGCATATGAAACATTAAATTTATCTAACCTATGCCTCACAAAATCAATAACAGTACCTCTATCAAGGTCATTGTGTCTTGTAAAGTACATCTCAACCTGAGAAGTTGATGGCTTAGTGATTATCACATTATTCTCATATTCATGGCAAAATTCTATCTTTTTGCCATTACCCTTTGCCCTGTTGAACTTATAGTCAAGAGACTCTGCCAGTTGGATGATACTCACATTTTCTTTAAAATACTGCCAAGTATGTCGCATTATCTTTTTCTGCCTTTTACTTGTTTGATGGTTTCGTCTACAGCCATACCGAGTGGCCCAGCAATTAAGCCAGCTTTTACCTTGTCTTTAATCTCCTTTTTTAGAGAAATATCATTCCCTTCTTTTTCCGTTTTTTTAGCACTTATGTCTACTCCCTCAGCTTCATTTTTTTCAGCTTTACTCATTTGATCTTTTTGTGACTCTTGATAATTAAGTGGAGTTCTAGAGTAACCATTTGGAGCAATAATATTGATGGCAATTTTTTCTACTTTACCATCCGGTTTTACTAACTCAATCTCTTTTCCCTTTAGTAGAGCCGCTTTTTGGTCTTGGGTTAACTCTACACCTTCCAAATACCTCGGCAGATTGATGTTGCCAATTCTGGTTCTAAAAACCTCATTAGTTTCAGGATCAACTTTGTACATATAAGGTTCTTTAGTGCCATTTTTACTTAGCTGATTGGCCACTACCGTTTTACCTTCTTTTAAATCTTTAGCTTGTTCACGGTTTAAATTGGTAGGCACTTCCACTTTGGTTCTTACCGGATGTACTTTAACCCCCAAAGAGCCATCACTTTCTGGATACAGAGATAATTTTGCTTGAAGATGATTCCCTACTCCATCTGAAATAGTTTTTAGCTGAGTAGTTCTACCTGAAAGCAATGCCTTTAACTCATCCGGCGACCAACTGAGCACATCTTTCTTTTTTAGCCCTATTTTCTCTAAAAGTTCATAGGGAATGTTTTTGGCTTCAAAATTCATTATTTTGCTATTTTTATACTTATTATTATAACACATGAGTTAATATACCATATTTATATTATATATGTATAAAATATTATGCTTTTCGCACCTCTTTTTTATTATTTCAGTTAACATCCACGATATCTTTAATACGATTGAAAGGAATAAACAAGTTTCTATTGTAGAAATCAGAGATAATAATGAATGAAAGCAATCACCCAAAAACAAATCTTAGCTCTTCAAAAACTTGGAACAATCTTTTTTGATTTGTTATCAATACTTTCTGAAACATCTTTCAAAAAATTTTCTTTTGTATATGAACTATGATAGGCTAACAGAGTCTCAAATGAGAGAGTATGGATTATTAGAAAATTAGAGCAGGTGTTTTCTCATCCTTTCCCTAACATATTAATCACATCTCCGAGCTCATTGGCTAAATTTTCTTGGGCTAACTTAATACGTTCTACAGCAATGCTGTTTAGTTTTTCCTCATCGGATATACTATTGATTTCTACTACTTCAAAATGGGAAGAGAAGAAGGTGTCTAGATAAAAAAAACGGTTAAAGTAGTTTACCATAGCTAGCAATTGATCAATGTTTCCACCTTTACCATTCTCTATTCGGGAGACTATGTTCTGGTTCATGCCAGCATTTTTTGCCACATCACTTTGCTTTAATTCCAGATGTTCGCGTAATTGTTTCAGTCTTTTCCCAAGTATTGCTAAAGTAATGTTGATCATGCCATTTGTTTGTACGAATTTATAATTTCCTCAATTTCATTATTAATTCGAATCATATTTTTGGTTAACAGTTTTTTTTTATTTTTCTCAGTTCCGAAATTATAAAATTTTGGCAAATCCTTATATTTTTTTTCTTCCTCAACTATCCTTTTAACATTTAAATCCACCTTGCAATTATAAGTGGAGAGTATATGCTTTCCATCAAAATCATTAGACTCCTGAGCAATTTGGGCAACTAATTGTCCAGATCGTAAAGAAGAAATTTTAGATGCAGGTATCAAATGATCCAGTTGTTCATTCATACTAATGGAAGTTCTACTTCTATCAATATTAAGGCCTGTTTTGAGCTGTTTTACTCTACCGAATAGCTTTTCAAGCCAGTCTAGGGTTTCTTTGTTTCTTACCTGTCCAGAAATAATATTGGCAATTACACTACAAATAGTATCAGCGGTTTGCTTTCCATATTGCTGTCTAAACTGTGGCAATTCTTGTAATCCTAAAAGTATGGCTACTTTGTTACTTCTGGCTGTAGCAATTAGGTTTTCAATTCGGTGAATGTACAAGGTAGGCAACTCATCTACTGCAATAGTTACTGGTAAGTTTCCTTTTTTGTTTACCAATTTGGTAAGCCTGTTCAATACCACAGAATAACAAGCACTATTGATCTCTTGTGTATCTGGATCGTTGGCTACCACCAATATACTTGGATCTTTAGGGTCAGAGATTTTTAGGTTAAAATCATCCCCAGAAAATACCCAATATGTTTCTTTGGTAGCCAGTCTAGAAATGTTGATTTTCAACGTCCCCAACTGACCCTCTAACTGATCGTAAGCTTTTTTTTCATGTGCACTTTTAAATGGAGAAAGTAAGCTTTGCAGCTCTGGTTCAGAATACAATACTTGAAACAACTCATCATACGATCTATTCATAAAAGACAAAACATGTGGCAAAGATGAATACTTTCCTCCTTTGTATCTGGATAAAAAGTAAATCACACAAGAAAGCATATTTACAGCAGACTGGGTAAAGAACTGATCTGTGCCTGAAGATCCATCCGATTTTTTTAAAGCTTGAACTAGTGCATCACTTGTTTCTGTTGCATCAGCCAAGCTTTTAAGGTAATTGGGGTTTAGTGGGTTTACCCTTCTACTATATTCCACTTCATTTAGGTTAATCACATGGAATTTATGCTTTCTAAGTATCCCCTTTTTCTTGTTGACCAAATAGTGATAATAGGTCATTTTGCCTAAATCAGGATATTTGAAATCATAGACAAAAGCACTAAAGCCTTTCCCAATCACTTGCTTAATATAAGGTTGAATAAAGCTAAAAGTTTTACCAGAACCTGGAGTGCCGATGATCAAGGTAGCACGAAAAGGATTAAGCAGATTTAACCATCCTTTATGTACTTTTTTCTTGTAATAATATTGAATAGGCAGGTTGACTGAATAGGCATTTTCTTCATATGTCTTATTCTGCTCAAAACTTTCATTCTCGATATTAAATCGATCTTTCATCAAGTTAGATTTAACAATTTTCGAGACATTATCTAGCGCAGTATGTATGAGTATTGCCCCGATGAAAGAAGCCAAAACGTAAAGTATATCAAAAAGTGAGATACTTTTATAGAGCAGTATTTCATTATCGTAAAAATAAAAGACGATAGCACCAAAGAATAAAATTGAGCCTACCAATAATGGTAATCCTATTTGTTTTAGTGGATCAAGCTCTAATTGTTTCCTAGACTTTGTACCTATGGATACGATTATGATTGAAAAGAATGTGAGCAACTTAGAATAGAATATATTTTGATATATACTGATAGTTTTAATTCTATACAACACTTCATCCAATACTACTGGGAATAACTGATCGTACATCAATATAAAAACCATTATCTCTACGATAATGGTCATGTAAATAAAACCTTGAAAAAAATTGAAAATCCTTTGAAGTTCTTTACTCTCCTCCATTTCCTTGTAGTTTGATAATTGCTTAAATGATTACTCTAGGTTGTCCAGTATAGTTTGTAATGTTTCTTGGACTACATGGCTTGTACCATCAATCAGAAAAATAAAAGTACCGTTTTTAAGTACATCTACTTCATGAACTTCATTGGTTAACACCTTAATCTTTTTGTCATCAACTCGGGTAATTTCTATTTCGCGAGTAACTGTTACCTTCTTAATAGTCATAGTAGTTATTCGATTGGATTAATGAAACATGTATGATTGATAGCAGCGTGATTTTGCTATCTTATTTTAATCTTTGGTTAGTGGAATTTTAATACCTGTTAGTAGACCAATACGCCAACTTTGTGGATCATAAAATACCACCTGATTTTTTTCTCTGAGTGTCCACACCCAACCATTGCTAAAAGTCACATTCAGCTCAAAACCTAAGCTTAGTGAGGCTATAAAATCTAACTCATTTGTACCCGTACTTCCAGCAGTTCTTAGGTTAAGTGCTACATTCTTGTTTCGGGTAATTAGAGGTTTATAGGCATACCCCACCATAAAGTTTCGGATGTGATCATTAGGATTATAGATGATTGTATCAGTTGAATTGTCTGTATCCTGTAAGCTAAAATCTTTATCATTTTGTTTCTTAAAAATTTCATCACCTTTATCAATGGCATACTCTAGAAATACCTCATGCGCACTATAATATTTACCCACCCACTCATAAGATATTTCACTCACCAATTGGTTCTTAATCATAGTTCCACCAGCTACATCTAAATAATTAAACCCCTTTTGAGCTTTCAGTAGGGAATGAGAACTCAGAATTAGAAGGGTTATGAATAGCCTTTTCATAAAGTATCAGCATTTAAAATATCTGAATAATCGATATCCAATTTCACCCGCCTACCACTGATTTGATTTTCAGCAATTTCAATAGTAAAAACCTTTTGATCAGGAAAAGTAAATTTTTTGAAAACGAATACATTTCGATGCTTAGACTTAAACTCTTTGATATCGTAGAGTTTGTATACTTCTTGTAATTCCACCTCTTGATAGTTGGTTCGCTTCACTTTTCTTTTATCCTCTATCTTGAACCGGATTTGATCTATATCATATTTAATTTTTGTATGATTCTTAAAGGTGACATCAATAAAGAAATAGTCTCCTACTGTATAAAGATTATTCAAACTAATAACCATTTTACTATTTGTACTTTTAACCGAATGGTAGGTCGGTTTCTTGTTTAGGCTTTTCAAACAAAAAGCTTTCATCTCTGGCGTTGAAACTGTTATTTCCGAATTAATCAGCCCTACCCCATCTTCACTTTTAATCCTTATATACTTTGTAGCTTTACTTGAAGATGTATAAACAAGTTCATATTGTACTAGATAAGATTGACAAACAATGCTTACAATTCCTTTGTATTTTTCTTGAGCTTCTTTCAACTTTATTGGCCTAATGCGAAGAATGTTAGGTTCAGGTTGATCTCCTTTTACATCCTGCACACTAATATCAACATAAGTAATTGGCTCACTTAAAATAAAATGCGTGGTTACATCTTCATTCACATATAATTTGGGGATAGTACTTTCTTGTTGCCCAAAAACAATGTTTGACACTAATAAGAAAATAAGTATATGAGTTACAGTTTTCATTGCTAATTAATTTGATCTGGATTCACTAAATAGATAATTGTATTATATTTTAGTTTGGCTCTGTTTCTTCTAGCGGCTTTGCCTGTTGCCTTAGCTCCTGATTGAATTCCTTTATCTGCGAGTCCGAATAGTAATTCATTTATTGTACTGGTAGAATTGCTATTATCCACTGAAATAGAAGTACCTCCTGTAGATAAGTCTCCACCTAATGATTTTGTGAACTCGGTAAATTTTGAAGCAGGTACATAAAAACCTTCAATGCCATCTATATCATAAATCACCAGCTCAACAGGAAGAATTTCATTATTCACTAAGATCGATTCTACAGTTGCATAGACTCGCTGAGCACCAAAAGATTTTACATTCGCATAGATATAAGCACCTTTTTCAAGTAAATATCCTCCCACATTAATATCATCCATTATCCGAATTCTTAACCTACTGCCATCTACTACTTTGAGGTCTTCATCCAAAATCGCCTTTATGTACATTTCATCGTAATCATTTCTGATGGTATTAAAAAACTGTGTGTTTGTAGTGAAAGATTTACTCACATCTACCCTTTTTGCCTTTGCTTCTTCTTGCTGTTTTAACAAAGCTTCCAATGCTTCTCTTTTAATTCTCTCTTCTTCTTCAGCCGCTTTTTGCTCTGGTGTTTTAGTCAGGCTATCGAGCATCAACATTTGCTGTCTAAAAAGTCGCATTTCCCTCTCTTCATCAGTTTCTTGATGAGCATTTTTTGACTTTCGATTGCTGGGATTTGGCTTTGCATTAGGTGGCTTATTCAATTTAGATCTTCTCTCAATCTCCTCAACAAAGCCCATTTTATCACCCTTAATTATCTCGTTGTTGATGCTATCAATCAAGAGTTTTTCTTCCAGTGTATACTTACTTTCCTCATCCAGTAATTCAGTCTCGTCCTGCTCTAACTCTCTCATGGCTGTATAATCTTCACTATATTTATACGCCTCCTTCACAGACTCGAATTTATTTTTCAATCCATGTTTGTCAAGATTAGGAGAAGGGATTGAAGGATTGATATTGTTGGTTTCAGTCACTTCATTTTCAACACTGGCTTCTACTGAAGGGAAAGAATCTAGTACTACCCAATTAATCAAAACTAAAAATGGTAATATGATTATGGGCAAGATGTATCTCGGAGCTTTTAAATCAATCTTTTTCATAATTCATCATTTGATTTAATTTTTCATTGAGTTGCAGCATAAAAAGACTATCCTCTTTCGTTAATTTATCTTTCTTCATAATCGCATTTAATTTTGCTTCCATCTCTCTTATCTCCTGAAAGTCTTGAAAACTTGGTGCATTGAACATTGCTGATGAATCAGGCTCAGGAATGCTATCCATCATCTCTTCTACAAACTCCATTCGAGTGGTATCTTCTTTTATCATAGCCCTTTTGATAAAGATAAACCCAACACCTATCACTAAAATAGCCAGCATAATTAGTACAGTTCGTTTAGGGTTTTTCTGGAAGTACTCATCCAGTTTATGAAAGCTTTGTGCTCTCCAATTGCTTAGGCTAAAAAGATTTTTTCTTAACATCACTGATATCTTTATTTAAGACAGTTTTCCAATTGGTGATAAGCACTCCATGTGGATTGTTTTCACTTCGCATCACATCCTTAAATCCTCCAGTTGTAACAAGCTCTCTGGTAAGAATTCGAGTATCTCTTTCAATTCGTTGAACACCATAATACCGGAAAGTATGCTTATCCATATCAATTTCAATTGAATCGGTTTTGATGGATAGTGAAGCAGAACTTGAAAGAATGGCATTGTAATACCCTTTTTCTTTAAGGTTGTTATATTCCGTTAAACCAGACTTATCAATCAAGTACATGGATTTGTTGATGTTATTCTTCATGAATTCATCATCTGGAGGTAAGGTAAAAAAGAGCATATGGTATAAATTGATATGGCTCTTATACTCCACCATTCTGTTTACATCTTGCCCTGTTTGTTGTACCAGAACAGGAATTCCATTATCGAGAATGTATATATTCTTTCTGCTATCGCTTACCATACTGTAAGCAAAACTCATTACAAACCCCACGATTACCACCGAAGCAGCAATACTGGTTAATGAGGTAATGAGACTTACCTTAATTTTTGTTTCAATATTTTTTAAAAGCATGTTGTTAAAATTTACTTGATTGAATTCATTCCTTGCGCACCTCTAAATACGGTACTTACTGCATTGCCAATTCCAGAAGTACTTACTATCCAAGTGCTGATTACGGGTATGCTAAGCATTGCCAAGGCACCAATTATGAGAGAAACCAAATAGAAATTTGCTGAACCATCATTACTACTGATGTAAAAGAAAAAGGCGGCTTCATCTTTTAATACAAAATCCAATAGAACCAATTCTTTCTCTAGACCATACCTAATCAATAATAGAGAAAGGGACATTACTATATAGCCTATACCACTATACAAAGAGACTGAAATATACCTACTCATCCATGTTAAGTAGGCATCTCTAAATCCTGGTAAGATGCTGAATGCAAATGAAAATGGACCGAGTATAATAAGGATAGCGGCAAAAATAACTTGAAGAAAAAATATCAAATAAGAGCAAGCTTGAAAAATGGAGACCACTATAAATTCTAATGATTCTACCACTACCCATCTTAACTTAGAAAGTAAAATGATGTAGTATCCTTTTATCTCATCAAAGATTTTCCCGAAGTCTACACCTGTCCAAGCAAGCCAATCATCATCATCTGAGTTATCAAACTGTTCTAGTTCTGCACTATCTTCTATTAGCTTTCTGGCAATCTCTGCCATTTTGGTTCTTCTTTCTAATTGAATGGCATCTATCTCATCAATTCTATCAGTTACCAATGCTTTAGATTTATCAGTAATAATTTCAGCAGGGAAATTCATGATAGTAATAAAACTTGGCCAGAAGATAATCACTAGAGTAAGTGCAAAAGGTCTAAGTAAAGACACCAGTTCTAGTCTTTTATCTCCGGCAATCATACCATAGCTTTTTAATCCGAAATAGAGCAACATGAATATGGCACACAAAGCTTGAGCATCATTTAAGAAAATAGAAGTTTCCGTAACTAACCTATTAAATAGCCCTTCTATCAATAGCAGAATCTCCCTGTCTATAATCTCTCTCATTATTCTATAACTATCGTGGTGAATTTATTTTTTGTCTTGTAGAGATTGTTCGTTTTATGCATTACAGTTATTAAAGTTTCGTAATCTTTTTGAATCTGTATCATGGCTTCTTGGCTTTCACCTGGTTCAATATTTCCACTTCTTACAGCTTCCAAATAGTTATCTAACATCAGCTTTTCATCTATAAATTGCTGTCTATCCAAAGTACTTACTCCTAAATCATATCCTTGAAATTTTAAAGTATTATAGCGTTTTGTAAGCCTATCGAATATGGCTTTAAAGTGGAGGTGGTAATGTTTTTCTGCTATGATGTTCGCTTGCTCAGCTAGTTTATATTCACTCACTTCAGTAGTGCTTTCTAGTTGATTCTCTGCTTTAATTCTATTCTTTTCCAAATAAAGCATAGTGGGATAAAGCTGTAAAATATTCCTTCTGTCTTCTCCTTTTCTGTATTTGTTATGGAGCAAAATATAATACCACTTGGGTTTAAACTTTCCCCAACGAGTAATTACCTCTCTTTCTACCTGATACCTCGTGTTCTTATCTTGGACTTGCACCTGACTATAAACAAACTGTATGATTACTAAATACAATGCTAGCAATGTTATTAAGGTCTTTTTCATAGTTGAAAATCGTTAAGAATGTCTTTAATAATTTGTACATCTCGATTTGGGTAATCAATACCAAAAGGATTCACTGCCTTTACAACTCCTACTCTTGCGGCAAACCTCATTCTTCTATTGACACCATAAGCTATTCCTCTAATTACTCTTAGCTCTTTAATCACATGTCGGATTAATTCTATTCTTTGCTTACTACTGATTAGATTTTCATCTCCGCCTTTCAAAGCATTTTGGTAGATGTAAGTCATCAAATTTGCAGTTCGGTCTATTAGAGCTGATTGAGCTTTATAGGCAACTACCAAAAGCGCTGGATTCTCTTTGGCATAATCGACCATTTGTAATTGATACTCACCAATGTCTTTCACCAACTTAGCTGCACTAATCACATTTTGCCCACTCTTTACCTCTTCAGCTACATTGAATTTACTCTGATACATTCGATCCTTCACCTCATGAATGATTCCTGTTTTGATGGCAATGTTCTGTTGGTATTCTTTAATGTCATCTGTATCCTCTCTCATAGGTTTTAAAGCTGACATGGTCGTTACATTGTTCGTGGCTATTGCCGCACCTAGCTTATAATCTACTACCATTGTCACATAACCTTGAGCATAAGTTTGATAAGCAAAAAACAACAAAATGAAAGTGAGTTTTTTAAGTCGATCCATCTTACAAATCATTTAGAATATCATTCACTATAGCTAAATCCTGATCTGGATATTTTAGATGAAAAGGATTGAGATATTCAAGTACACCAGTCCTAGAAGCCATTCTCATTTTTCTACTCACTCCATAAGCTAAACCTCTCATAATTCTTAGCTCATTTACCACATGTTCAATAATTTCCTGCCTCTGCTTATTATCCAATAAGTTTATTTCACCTCCAATAAGTGCATTCGTGTATACATAAGTGAACAGATCAGCAGTTCTATCAACCAGTGCTTTTTCTGCATTGTAGGCTACAGCCAATAAAGCGGGATTATCTCTGGCATAGTTGATCATCTCTCCTTGATACTTGCCAATGTCTTTAGAGATTTTTGTAGCATACACAATGTCTTTGGCATCCTTAACAACAGCAGTAACATTTTTTAAGCGAGTATGCATTTTCTCTTCGATCTCTTTAATCTCTGCCATTTTCTCAGAAATGTAAGTCTGAGCTGCAAAGATTTGCCCTTCATTCTTTTTAATCTTTTTGAGTTCAGCTTGTTGTGCTTTATGTTGTGTCACTAATTGACTCATCACAAAAGGATCCCACACAATTGCTGATTGTGCTCTAAGCCCAATAGCTAATAGCATAGCCAAGAGACTCAATAAAATAGTCTTTTTCATGGTAATATTATTATGCGATTAAAAATCTGGAATTGACTTCGTCCACAAAGTCTGATAAGCTCAATTTTGATTGCTTTAAGTCATTCACGAAACTCTCTAAGCCTTGCATAAAGCCACCTTTTTCTTTTACATAGCTTTGTACTGCTTCTTTCTCTTTTCGCTCAGTTGTAAAAGTGAGATACTCATACATCGAAACTTCTACACCATACACCTCACCAGTTGCACCACGTTTTATATACACTTCTTTAAATCTTCCTCTACCCTGCTTATTATTCAGGTTGTTGATTGTGAATATTTTCTTTCGCTCAATCTCATTTAAAGAAAGTAGCTTGGACACTTGAGAGTAATTGTCTTTAAACTTGGTTTGATCAAGTAAACAAATGGTATCTGAGTTATTAATAATGCTGTCTTTCACTATCGAATTAGAAATAATATCATCTAACTCTTGTGTAACTACGGTGGTTTCTCCCCAAAACTTTCTCACTGTTTTGTATAGATAAAGAATGTATCCTGCCATCATGGGAGAAGCAATTGCCTTCCAAGCTTCTTCTATAATTAAAGCCTTCCTGTTTTTCTTGTGCCTCATCTTTTGCAGAAACACGTCCATTATAATAATTGTGGTAATAGGGAATAAAACCTTGTGCTCTTTAATGGCATCTATTTCGAATACAATTAAACTCTCATCAAACAAACTCGCGTCTACATCATCATTTAAAATAGTATCAAACTGACCTCCTTTATAAAATCGTTTAAGCACAAAACTGTATTCTTTTAGATCAAATTTGACTCCTTCTTTATCTATAATTTCTTTGATCTTGATAACAGAATAATCATAGAAATTATTAAAACACAACTGACTTGAATCTGGGTTAGTTTGACTAAAAAACTCAGTAAAATAACTCTCAACAACTGTATATAGAATAGTATCTTCTATTTGATTCAAATTGGCTGCTGCTCCTTTCCAAATCAATCCGATTAAGCTTTTTACAAACTCCCGTTTCTCCTCATTGTATTCTTTAATTGAAATACGAAAAGGATTCATGGTGATGGGGTTGTTTTCTTCGTAGGTGATATACTTACCACCATAATAAGCACATAAACCCGAATAACTGTGTCCTGTATCTACCAAAACCACATCCATATTATGTAGAAAGTATTGCCTAACCAGATGATTCATAAAAAAACTTTTTCCACTACCAGATGGGCCTAATACAAACTTATTCCGATTGTTGATTCGATTGGTTTGAATGGGTAAATCTGAAGTATCAACTGCCACTGGAATGCCTTGTCGATCTGAGAAGAATATCTGAAATTTAGATTTCTCATCGGTTAACAGCCTCTCTTTAAAAAAAAAACATATTGCTGCATCACTGGTCGTAAGATACTTATCATACACTTTTAGCTCACTGGTGTTACCAGGCAAACAAGTTCTAAATAATTCTAGCTGATTGTAAGCATTTTTAGAAGGTGTAACACCTGCATTAAACAAAGCGCTTTCAATAAAATTGGTGATGGTATTAGTATTTTCGGGATGGCATTTCACAGCAATATTGAAATGAGAATAGACCAATAATTGCCCGTTTTTGGCAACATCTGCCATTAGACCAGAAATGTCTGCTACTGAAACATCATTAGCCGGATCTGGCATAGACTCATGCCTTTGTTTCTTTCTATTCAGTTTACTCAACTCACCCTGTTGGTCTGGAATTGAAACTACCTGATTGTAAACAATCGTTTCAAATTCTGGAATATCGTGCAAAAAGCCCATTAAATCCACTGGAAAAGAAAAACCTAGATCATTTACATTTTTATAAGGTTTGGCTGAAGTCGGCAAATTCACTTCATCTACATCCACTAAGCTTACGCTCTTAACCACACTATCTCCAAAGTAAATTTCTTTCTCTGTTCCTCTTATGTTATTGAAAGAGAATTTTGCATCTACAAAGTTGAAGGAGATCATTCGTTTGATGTAGTTCTTTAATTCTTTTTCATCCAGTATTTTTGGTTGTAGGTGATTCGCATTGAGAATATCAAACACCTTTTCTACATTGAGGTTGAATGTCTCAAACTCATGGTAATTGAACTTGTAAAAAGATGTGCGTTTTACATTCTTGGTGATGATCAAGTTTGTGGTAATGTGATTGAACTCTCTACCAGTAAAATTCTCATTGTATTTGTTAGACAAAAAATCATCTGATGGCTTACCTACAAACTGCTGCTTGGTAATAATATCTTGCTTTTGAATGGTAAATCCTGCTCCCAATATTTTAATAATATTGCTATAGATTGAATGGAAATTATAATAAGCTTCCATATCAGCCGCATATTGGAGTATCGGATTTATACAATTGATAATTACTGAATAATCGCCGTTTTTCGTATATACTGTGCTATATTTTACAGTATCGATGCCGATGTAAGGAGACTTAAATTGTTCTTTTTTTAACATGTCTGTAGTAGTGGTTGGGTACAATAAAAATTCCAACATCTTTTCGCTTAGCATGCAACCCTTTCTTTTGCATAATGCCTGTGTACACTAAACCTCCACCCATTACAAAAGTGCAAGTGAGTATACCATACCAAAGGTTTAAGATGGAAGCTGCCAACATGGTTAGGATGAGGCCAAAAAGAATTGAACCTACTCCCCAATAGATAAACTTACCTTTAAACGATTTGAAAACAAGAGGCTTTTGCAGCCCCTTGTACAAATTAAATGCTCTTCCTTCTTCCAACATCACACACCAAAAAATGCTTTTATTACAATACCAACTACTACCAGAAAGAGACATGATCCAAACCAGCCCATAATTGATTTCTGCACATCCTGATCACCAGAGTTCCACTTGATATAAACCCTTACACCACCAATTAAACCAACCACTGCACCTATAATCAATATCATATTTGCAACTGGGTCTATATAAGTTTTCAGTTCTGATGATGCAGCCTCAATACCTGCCGCTCCTTGGGCTACTACTTTCTGCATGGCTACTATTAGTAGCATAAGCGAAGCAGTTAGTTTAGATTTAATTTGTTTCATGATTAATGGAGTTAAAAAAATTAAGTGTATTGAATGTTATTAGATGCACTTTCGGCATTTGCCTTAGCCCTTTTTAAAAAATCGGCTATGGGAATTCCTTCACTTTCTGGTGGATCGTTTAAAGTAATTTCAGTATTCTTTACATCTGGTTTGCTAGCTTCCTTTTCCTCTGGCTGCACATCTTGAGACTCAGAGCTTGGAAGAAAAATGTCGGATTCATTATGTACATCCACTGTTTGCGTTTCATCTTCGTCTAACAGGTCTATATCATAATGAACTGTATCATCTCTTACCCTTTCTTTACTAGTTGTAAAAAGCAGGTCTTTTAAAAAATTAAGTAGGTACCAAACAATGTATATAATGATAATACTACTTATAAATAATGACCATCTCATGATGCAATAATTGCCATGAAACAGGTGGTATTCAATACAACTTTAGGTGGATTTTTCTACTACTTTGGGAGTATTTGGGGGGATTCCACTTTTGTTGATATCATTAAATTGTTCATTTAAGGAATCGATTGAAATATCATTTATCGAGTTCATTTTTCTTTCTCTCAAAAAAGAATATTTCTTATTAAGTGAAGTCTTTCTTATTTCCATTTCTTCCTGCATAATATTATTCCAAACTCTAATAATACCTTTTCCTTCACCCGTATACATATGGTTTTCTTGGCAATTTGCAAAAAACTTTTTGTTGCTATCAGCTTTACAACTACACAGCATAATTATAAAAATCAAAGCTTTGCATAAATTTCTTTTTTTAATACTTACCATTATTATTTCTTTTTAGCTCGGCTTCAACATTTAATACTCTCCCATTAATTCTATCCTAAGTCGAGTAAGAATATCTCCAAATAGATTTTTTCCATTCCATGTTTCACGAGTTTGTCCTCTAGCGTCATTTTCAGATAATCCTATTCCCCAAAGTTTATCTCTAGGATCACTTAATACAATCGTTTTACCCTTAGTCCCAAATAATAGCTGTTTTAATTCCTTATTTTGTTTAAATTTCTGCTTGTTTGAAAATCTTAATTGATTACCTAAGCCCATATTATGCCATGTAATCCTATTATAATTACTTATTCTCCTCCCCATTTTGTAAGCTTTTTGAGGATCACTGGTCTTGATAATTTGCATTTGTAGGCTTTTATCTAAAAACAAACCAGCTTTTTTATACATGATGTATTGAACAACAGAGTTAAACTCTTTATTTTCAGCTATAAAAGAAGACCTATAGAAGGTAGAAAAGGATGAAGATACAGATGAAAAAAAGTAAAATACTTCATTGGGATTCATATATTTTATCCATTTCATTACTGTTGCTGACACACCAATAGATTCACCTTTATAAAATGCTTGTTTATGCCTTTCTAAATATTCATACTCTGCTTCTAAACTCATTTCTTCATTCCACCTCGTGGCTCCCCATTTGAGAATAGATAACTGCTTCTTTTCTTTTTCAGCCTGAGTCATATTAGCCTCCTTTTCTCTTGCATCCGTTCTTTGTTTTTCTGATTTATAATTGACATATTGTATAGATTGTTGAGAAGTCATTTTTCTAAATATCTCACGCCATTCCGGAGACTGTTCTTCCTCCATTTTTATTAGTGTTTCTAAAATTTTATTTGTAAAAACTTCTGGCAAATCTTCATATTTTAAATTTTCCATATCTAATTAAAACTTCTTAGTGGTGTTCCTGTTTCTTAAAAGGTAACTTCTATCTAAGGGTTATTTTCTGCATTCACCTCCTAAAATATTGGATTACATTCATTATTTAGTTTTACCTCTAGAGTATCACTGTAAATTATATTTTCTTCTTCAGGTATATTAAATCCAGGTAATATAGTAAATTTTGAATCATATACTTTATAACCTATTATTTCCATTTTTCAATATGATAATCTTGAATCAATCTTACTTCTACAAGTACATCAAGTATAGAACCAATTAATTTCATTCTTATACTAGCAAAACCATCTTTATTATTTACAGAAAAATTGGTCTCTAACAGATTTTAAGAAGAGGCAGTTCTTAGTACAAGTATCCCTTATTATAGCGTTTTTATCATGAAAACTCTAATAAATCCTTTTCACTCACTTTAGGACATTTATACTTTAAACTTCTTATTTTTTCTACAAATTTTTTTGGCAATTCCAGGTTATGTTCCTTTAAAAAATGTACTGTCCATACTCCCCAAAGCCATTCTCCATCTGTATAATGTGAACATGGTGCCACATAATCATCACATTTCGAACAATGAAAAGGACTTGAAATGGAAATAGTCATTGTTCCAGACTCTAAATAACTAACAATTGATTCTATATCTTGATAAAGTACCTTATCATGTAAGAGTTCAGCTTTTATCTCATTTTCATTTCTTAATATTAAATGAGAAATGTCAATTATTTTTTTCATAATTCAATAAACCTATTTTGTTTTAAACAAAAGTCTCTCAAAATTCAAATATATCTATTCCTTAAATATTTAATTGATTAGTCCAATTATCAAAGATACCATTGTCATAACCTATTGTTCAAGTCATTATCTATTTCATAATATTGCTATTACTTGAGATACTTCATTTTTCAACAATAAGAAGGGCGTACAACACCAAAGTCATCGTAATCTAATGCTATATTGTTAATAATATCTCTCCAGAATGGTGGTGTTTCAAAAAGGCAAATTTTCGTCATGATCATGATTAATTTTATTAAAGTATTTATTAATTCCGAAATGGTCATCAATTCTACCCTGAGCAATTTCTGAAAATTTTTCTGATATAAAACCTGTATTTAGTATAACCATAATCAAAAATGTATGACTGAAATTAATTGCTTTTTTACTTTTTTCATTTTTTTTGTTCTCAAAATAGATAACATCCCCATCAAAAGTTTGATTAACAGTGATATATTCATAATCACATTCATAGTTAATCACTTCTATAATATAGGCCGTTAGAAAAATATAGGTGTCTTTAATTAAAAGAGTGTTTGTACAGAATTTAGATAACTCTTTTTCAATAATTTTAAGACTTAGCAAGTTAAATTCTATATTTTGTTTTTCAATCTTTAATAACCTTAAAATTCTGGGTATTTCAAAATCAAAAAGAAATTGTTTTCTAGTTTTTGTACTAGTAACCCATGTTGGAATAGGATAAAATTCACCACTTTTACATTCATCTAACAATTGCTTTGCATTAATTTTTATTTTATTAATTATGCTTGTCTTAACCAATAAATACTCTTCCAAATTTTTTACTAAATACACATTTTCTTCCTCATTTAAGTGAATGTAGTATTCATGCTCAATAATGTATATATATTTATTTTCATTGAAGTTATCAATATTTTCTATAGATATTGCATCTATAACTGTTTCTGATCCACAATATATTTTCATGACTTAATCCAATTCGAGGTTAGTAATTATATCCAAATATTCGGGTTCTACATCTTCATTTTTTAATTCACTCTAATAAATTTCTAATAGTTATCTATGTTTAAAATTATTGTATTGATAATGGTTAATCCCATAAATTTATCGCCATATCATTGTCTCAAAAACTGCTTTCCATTTTCTTGATTAACTGATACTTGCTTTTCACTTCTGCTTTGTTGTACAAATTGGCAACATGTTTCTTTACAGTTGCGTCGGCAATACAGAGTTTATCTGCAATGGTTTTATAAGTTTTACCAGAGATAATATCCTTGGCTATTTCTTTCTCTCGGGCTGTAAATCCGAACTTTTCGCAATTATCATTAAAGTTATTTTCTTTTATCTCTCTCCAATCAAGCTTTTCATTATCTGCCTTATTGTTAGAGTTTATACTCTTGTAAACTTGGTTGATTAGCGCATTTCTTTGTTTATCGAAAGTATTGAGAATAGACTTTATTTTTTGATTCACCTCATCTATTTTAAAGGGTTTCTCGATATAGTCTATCGCTCCCATTTTAAGCCCATTCAACTTCGTATTTTCATCTGATTTAGCAGTAAGAAAAATAAAGGGGATATGTCTATATCGTTTTGCACCTGCTACATATTTATATAACTCGTAGCCATCAATAACATCCATCATAATATCAGAGATGATTAAATCAACTGAAATGTTAGTATCCAGTTTTTCAAGTGCCATAGCACCATTAGTAGCCACATACACATTATAAAACTCAGAAAGCTTATTACTCATAAAATTTAGCAATTCCAGATTATCCTCTACTATCAAAATACTTGGTCGGTCATCATCATAGACTATATCTTTTACTTCAGGCTTGTCAACATCTACTGAGATGATGTTTTTTGTTGGACTAGCAGCATGATACTCCCCACCCTGAAAACTATGCCGATAAAAACAGATTGAAAAAGTAGCCCCTTCACCTTGTTCACTTTCAACTTTTATTTCACCATCTACACTTTTAACTATCTGTTTTACAATTGATAGCCCCATGCCCATACCTTCATTATTTCTTTTTCTGGTATTTAGCTGAAAATAAGGTTTAAAAATATTTTTGAGATCGTATCTTCTTATACCTATCCCATGATCTTTTACAGAAAAAATCACTTCGTGGTTTTCTGCTTTTAGTAACACTTCAATTTCACTATCTTCATAAGAGTACCTAATTGCATTTTCTATCAAATTGTTAATCACTCTTTGGAATGCACTCGGATCAATGGAAATGAATAGTTCATCTTCTATACAATCTAATATTTTAATCCCTTTCTTAGCAGCCATTGGTAGAAATAACTCAATCGTACTATTTAGAATTTCTGTGGCACTAGAAACTTGTTGATGGTTGTAGACATCTATTCCTTTATTGAATTTCTCCAAGTCAAAGAAATTAATAACATCTCTAGCAATCTTTTTGATGTTTTTCTTCATTACATCAAACTCTTTACTGGTTCCATATTTAGCCTCATATTGTTCCATATAAATTAATGCTAAAGTAAGCGGAGACTTTAACTCATGAGCCAAGTTTATTAAAGTATTCGTTTTCTGATCGAGTGTCTTTCTTAGCTCCTCTGTCTTTTCTTTTACCATTAATTTCAATTCTTCATTGCTTTTTTCTAGAAACTCCTTGTGTTCTCTATATTCCTTTTTTGAGGTGTAAATGCTTGTTCTCACATAAGAGAAAGACATAATTAAAAAGCCGATATTTGTAAGAGAATGTTCAAGCACTTGAGAACCTTTAATATAAGTAACTACAGGCATAGACATCCAGAATACCATACTGATGTAAACTGTAATTAAACTTTCTTTAAAGTAATTTCTATCTTCAATATTTTCCACTTCAGCATACCTTCCCTTAAAAGCCTTGCCTGCAAAAATGATAAATGCCACTCCATAGAAAAACGGAACAATTACTACCAGTTTATTAAACAACTCGAAGTTGCCAGTAATAGAATAAGGAATTGCAAAGAGCAATATATACGGTAAACCTATAAAGTAAAAAGCTCCTTTAGTGGCTATGAACTTCATGCTTTCTAATTGAAAGTATTTATATACATAATAGGCAAAGAAGATGCTCATTACCACACCTGTTAAATAAGAAATTACATATTGAAAGATAACTGGCAGAAAGAATCGCTCATCTGGAAACAAGCTACCAGCGAGATTATAGCATATTAAAAGTATGAGTAGTATTAAATACCATTTCCGCTTATTGTCAGATGGTCGCTGTAAATAATGGATTGAGATATAGAACAATATCACCACCTCAATGGAGGTGATGATAAATGTCACTATATGCATTTCGGTGTTAAAAACCTGCATAGCTGTGAAACTTAGATAGTGAAATAGTAAGTTTATATATTATTACGATTGATGTATGAACATCTAATTTTATGATTCCTCTAACCTTAACAAATAGAGATTATGATCAAATTGTAATTCCTTGTAGACAACAAAGTTGTTCTTCTCATACCAAGGAACATTGTCTTTCATAGAGGTTTCTAGCAGAACTGGCAAAGTCAGTTGTTTTGCTTTTTTTCTAACTTCTTCTAGTAGTTTTGTACCCAAGCCATCTCCCTGTTGGTCTGGATTTACGCCAATATACCACAAATAAATATAATCTTGGTAAGGGTAGTTGTCTTTAATTGCACTTTGTCGGTTTAAAACCTTTTTCACATTTTTAACTCCAAAGCAATTGAACAAGGCATCTATATCCCATAAGATTGATTTTATCGTAGTTTTTGCTTTTGCAGAATACTGTAGTAAAACACATGCAGAATTTGAGTCGTTTATCCAGACTTCTCCAAATTCGAGGCATACGTTAAAGGAGTATTCCATTAAGTTTCTGATGTACTTCAGTTTGTTATTTTGCGATTTGATAACATAGTTAACACTGACATTGTCTTCGAATGAGTTTGTAAGAATATCCAAAACAACATCTTTGTCTTTTTTAGTAGCTAGTCTCATGGATTCAAAAATTTATTCTTCACTTGTTTTTTATTAATTATTTCTGATATTTCATTAATATTCTCTCTGATAAATTGCTCTAATAAGTAACTAATAAACGTACCAATTTTTAGTTGAGACGAAGATTTTAGCTTTTTAAATACTTCGTGAATCTCTCTATCAATATATACTGCTTCTGTTAGTGAAAACTCCTGTTTGTTTGATGCTAATATTTGCTTTAAAAGCACTTCTGTTGAAGTATTTATTCCAGCAGCTTTAATGCTTTTCTTTTCTTCAATCTCTTCTTTTATCTCTACTTCTTGTACTTGCCTTTCTCCATTTTTAAGCCTGTTAGCCAAATCTTTAATGTCAACTTTCTTCTTCATATTTTACTTGCATGTAGTTGTTGTAAATAAAATCGTAAGCCTTTAAAGCTTGGGGTTTCACATCGGTTGGAATGCTAAAAGTATCTACTCGTTGAAAAGCTACCCTATCAGAAATTTCTGGAGCAATTTTTCCAAAAGCACTCAACTCTCTATTGCTTTGCTCTTTGGTAATATAGTTTACCCCGGCTTTTAATCTATTAGGAAGAAAAACCACTGGCACTTTAGGATTCAAATGCTTTACTACCTGTGCAAAAACATGTGTTGCTCTAAAAGTTTTCTTATCATAAGAAAAAGGTGTAATTATCAAATCTGCCTGTTCGATCACTGGAACCAGATTATCATCATCTATCTTTCCTGGTAAGTCTATCACTACTGGTATATCTACGTCTTTTAATTTGTTCATCACATCTGTTGAATTTGCCAAGTCTACATCCACCACTTCGTACAAACTATCATTATCAAAAAGATCACGGTCTTCATCCCAAGTACTTTTAATCGTACTTTGAAAATCCATATCAATCACTAGAATGCTTTTCCCTTTTTCAAGACTCAGATAATTAGAGAAGAGAATACAGTGGGTTGTCTTCCCTGCTCCCCCTTTTTGATTTGCCACAACAATTTTCATAACTAGTAAGTATTTTTAAATAGATCGCTGCTTTCTCTTCCTTCTATCTTTATTTTCATAAAGATTGGCACTTGCCAAAATATCTAAGAATGCACCCAACCTATCTGGTACATTTTGTTCATTTATATATTGGTCAAACTCCTCTCTAGACTCAATGTTTATATCTTGATGGTCATACTCTTCGAAATCAAAATTATTTAGCAATAAGTCTTTTTCAATTTTGATGAAAACCTTCTCTTCATCATCGAGAATAAATCTTTGATTGTTATACTCCACAAATCTTAAATTGGCATTTTCTAATGTCTCATTTGGATCACTTGTCTGGTTTATATTATTGATTATTTGATGGTAGTATTCACATCTTTCATTATTATCTCTATTGTTAGTCTGCAAATCTTTTTCATTGATGTAGAAAGCTTTGGCTAAGGCTTTTCGCTCTTCTTCTGTATTAAATTTATATTGCCTTGCTGCTGCTACCCTATCATTGTATTTCAAAACTTTTAATTGACTTTGATGTATTTTGAAGCTTTCATTCAGTCCTTTAATTGAAACTAATCCACGAGTATCTACTTTTACACCAAGTTTAGCAAGCTCTTGTTTTACTGTTTTAAAATTGCTGTTTGACATATCCAACTCATTCATATACTGTTTTGCCATTTTTAATTTTTCTTGTGGATTCGCATTATCTAATAGCAAACTCAACTTCATTACCTGTGATCCCTTAATCACTTCTTTTTTTGAATGATCTATGATCGTATAACCATAAGGTTTATCTTGCCCCTTAGCTGAATGAAATACGATATCTATCCCAAATTTCTTTTTCATAAAATCCACGAGCTCCTGCTGACTTAATCCCATTTTATATTTCTGGAAAATCTCATGTAGTTGTTTAATCCTTTCTTTGGGAGCAACATAATTATGTATGTGTGCTTCAAGATTTGATTTAGGATATTGAAGCTGAACATTGCCAAATTTGATTATACTTAGCAGCTCATCTTTCTCTGATACTTTGTAGCCTTGTAGTTCAAGTAATAGTTTAAACTGAGCGATGGTAGAGAAGTTATATACCATACTTTCTCTTATAGCTTCAGTAACCATATGCTTTGGGTCTTCGCCCAAAATCTTTTGAATCGCTTTTTGAGATCGAATTTTCTCAAACGAATCATTTACTTTTTTACCCTCTTTATTCACCCTTGTAGAAACTACATGTACATGATTGTTCTCCGTATCTGAATGCGCATAAATTAAATATGGATTCTTGGCATAGCCCATCTCCTGTAAATATTTTTCAGCAATGTCTTTTAGTTCTTGGTGAGAATGTAAATGTCCTTTAGTACTAATAGTTATATGGAATTGCTTGTTCTTTACATTTGGGTTTAATTCAGCTACCAATTTCATGTAGTTGATGTAATCTGCTTTTTTTGCTTCATTTACTCCAAGCATCATTCCTTCAAAGTTTTTTGCTGTAAGCAGCTCACTTACTCCTTTATCGTTCTTTCTTTCACTATAATCTACTCCCTCAAAGTTTGCTGCTGATTTCAGTATTTTAATTATCACAGTTTAAAAAATGTATACTCAGACATAAGCAAATAAAATACCTAAAATCAATTATATAAAATGAAATTTAGAATATCTAAAATGAAAAATGAAATATAAAATTGATAATTTATATTTTATACTTTTCTGATTACTGATCTTAAAGTAGTAATTAGCTCATTTCTGGTCTTTAAATATTCTGCCATTACCTGATTAAAATCTTCTACTACTTCTGGTTTTAACTGATCATTTTTAACCATACTATTGCCATGTTTCGCAATCTGGTTAATGTTGTTGCCAACACGATTAATCTCCCCTCCGATTGTATCGAGCTTTCTTAATAGCTCCACTGGGTTAACCACATTGAGCTTCTTTTTAGGATTTACCAACCGCTTTCTTAAATAGGCTGCGAACTTCTTCATTCCTGACTGTTCAAAGTCTGAGAATACAGCATCGTATTCTTTTTTGGTTAAATAGGTTTTTGCTGGATATTCTAATTTCTGGGCAGCATCTACTTTTTTTCTACCTCCTATCCCCTTTCTGTTTGTTTCCATCATTTTATCTTCAATTTAAAAACAAGTTGCGCAGTTTTTATACTTTTTATCCCTTTAGGGCAAGATCGTTATTTAGAAAAAAACGGGAGTTTTTTAGGCTAAAAAACACATCTTGCAATGACACCTGCGGTGTCTTATAACACAAGGGAAATAGACAGATTTCCATCCATATTTACACAACAAAAGCCTTTCCAGTTATAGTGGTTTTAAATTGAGTTTTGTTAGGTATGGGGTATAGATTTATCTGTATAAAATATCTTTTTTAATCGTACTATTATAAAAACAGATATGATAGTGGATGAAAGCAGCAAAAAGATTTCTGCCAAACTTCCAAAGTAAGTAATAGCATATTGGGAATTTTGAAAAGTGCTAAATAAAACTGCAATGATGTTATTAGTAATATGAGCAATGCATGAATAACAAATATTATTTGACCAAATGAAAATATATCCAAGTATTCCTCCTAATATCATTCTTGGAATAAAACCGTAAAACTGAAAATGAAAAAAACTAAATAAAAAAGCTGCAAGCCATACCGCATAGTGGTAATTCTTTAAAATTTCTAAAAGTTTTGTTTGAATAATTCCACGAAAAAATATCTCTTCTGCGATACATGGAATAATAGCCATAAAAATAATAGCTATAAATAAATCTCTCACATTATTTGAAGAAAGAATTGAGTCTGTCAACTGACGAGCTGCTTTTTCACTTTCTTGAAGATAAGTTTCTAAACTTGATAATCATATAGGAAATTCTATATTACTATTAAATGTTATCAGTATGCTGATAACTGGTACTACAGAACAAATTAAAACTATAGTTAAAACAACTGGAATAGGATTTATCTTTTTTGTAAGTACTATTCTGTTTACTTGAGTTTTACCTAGTAAAAGAAAATAAATAACCGGAATACCAATAAAGCTCAATATCGAATAAAAAAAAGTTATAGTTATAATTAATCCCTTATCAGTATCACCTAGTTTATTCAGCATCTCTATTAGTTGAAAAGGATTAATACCAAACAATATTCCAGTAAATAAAACTGATAAAAACTGCCCTACAGAAAGACAAATAACTATAAACCATAGTAGGTGCAAAACCTGCAACTTATTCAAAAGCTTTATCATCTTTTTTCATAAAATATAAAACATAAAATTTATATTTAATCATCTAAAATGGACTATGTATTTGAGTGAGAGTAAGAGAATTTTTAAAAAAATTATGATCCCAAAAAATTTAGATATAGTGTTTCAATACTGCTTTTATTTCACTAGTACTAAAAGCCTCTAATGTACTAATTGATAGTAGCGAAGTATCTGCTCCATTTTCTAAAAGCCATTTTAGAATGGTTGTATCTTTTTGGTTAAAAGCAGTCACAATTGATGTGTTTAGTAACCCACCTTCATTAATGTTGATATCAACTCCATGCTTAATTGCAAATTTCAATCCTTCTAGTTTGTTGTTATGAACTGCATAATATGTTCCGTCGTAATAATGTCTTGAAAAACTGGCACCAAGAGAAAATAAATACTCAGCGGTTTCTAATTGAGAATAGGCAATTGCACTAGCGAAAGCTAAATCAATTTCTAGTTGCGTATAGTTTGGTTCTAAGATAGCTTTTAAAGCTTTTAATTTTCCCTCACCTGCAAGGTCTTCAATTATGCTATCTCTAGATTTATCCAAACTTTAAGCTATAAATTATTATTAGTGAATGACTTAAAAATAGTATAAAGGGTTAATCAATACAATAGTACATAGGATGAATTGTGTTCAAATGTTTCATTTAATACTCATTATCCTATAATTGATATCAAATCCTATAACAGAGTTGTTCTGGTGTAACTTGCGGATTTTTTTGCAACTACTTACGAAAAATATATAAACACCTTTATGAGTATTTCTAGACGGTTTTAAAAAACTTTCACTTTTTCTATTTACTTCTTCAATAACATAACTTCTACACGTCTATTTTTACTTTTACCTTCTTCTGTTTGGTTACTAGCTATGGGTTTATTTTCACCGAACCCTTTAGCCTTTAACCTTTGCTCGTTTATTCCTTTGCCTTTTAAGTATTCTACAACTGATAATGCTCTATTTTGGGACAGTACTAAGTTTTCGGTGCTATCCCCAACATTATCGGTATGTCCTACTATTCCTATGTGTATTGAGGGTTCTTGTTGTAACATAGTAACAAGCTTATTTAGCGTGTTGTAAGAGATAGCTTGGAGTTCAGTAGAGTTATTGTTAAACAAGATATCTTTAAATATGAGGCTCTCTCCTTCATTAATAGTGGTGAGCAGTTCAGCATCATCTGCTGCCCTTACAAGTTCCACAATTACATTGTCAATCGCATAAAAATAGAAAAGTTTAACAGCACTGTAAGCATAGTCCCTTCTGTTTATGGCTCCAGAATATTTATAAGAAATACTATCTTCTACATGTATTTGGTGTTTATCACCAAAACCTCCTATGTAAATATACTGATCTCCACCTTTTGCAATAAACTCTCCTGTAACTTCCATCCAATTTTCAGTATCTTTTAATAGCGTATCACTCATCACTTGGGGGTGAGGGTAGTAAATTCTATCTCCTCTTCCATTAATATTTTGATATTCTAAAGGTTCACTTGAAAAACAAGCTCCAATTCCCTGAATATAACAACTAGAATTTTTACCTAGCAAAATATTAAACTTGACCTTATATATATATCCTTTTTGTAGGGGTTGAGCTAGTTTTTGAGCAATGTAATGAGATGTATGTGTACCTTTATAAACTCTACCCCAAAGTGGACCACACTCATAGGTAGTATCATTAAATTCCATGTGGCCAACAATATTAGGGCTAACTATTAAATTAGCATGGTTTATACCTAATTCTGGCCCTACACGTTTCCACCCTTTTGCTACCATACCATTATCTGATTCATATTGTTGCTTGAATTTGCCATTACTAATTAAGTTTTGGGCAAGGGAAATGGTATTAACCACAAGACACAAGAAAGTCGTTAATAAAAAGACTTTGAAATCAGTAATATTTTTTAGAGGTGAATGAAGCATTTTTTAACGATTTGATATTTTAATCAAAGTGTAATTGCTTGATAAATCTATTACTACGTGTGCAACCTTTGTTTGTTGAGTCGTTTTATGTCTTAATATGGAGTTGGAGAGTTTTCTAGACACAAAAAACCAATTCTTACTCCTTCGGAATCTGTATAAAGATTATTAGCTTCGATCCATTCGTAAAGTAATTCTATCTCTCTGGGAATTACCATACCTTTCGGTAGCGTACTTTGAAGTTCAGAAATTAATTTGTTACTCATATCTCATCATTCATTATAAATTGATCACCCACTTCCCTAGGAATAATTCCTGAACTTAATGTCGGATACTCTCTTTGAGTTATACCATTTTCAAAAACTGTTATAAAACAGCCTCCACCATTCTGTCCTATTTTATTCGATTCTTCTATATGATTAAGTTCTGCGATTAGTAAATCATTAAAAGAATCAAACCTTTTTATGGGCTCTTTATCTCCTTCCAAATATTCAT
The DNA here is from genome assembly GCF_026250525.1 of Chondrinema litorale. Classification (GTDB taxonomy): domain Bacteria; phylum Bacteroidota; class Bacteroidia; order Cytophagales; family Flammeovirgaceae; genus Chondrinema; species Chondrinema litorale. Next base: position 19,186 of record NZ_CP111064.1, on the reverse strand, counting down.
AAATTGAATAATCATTTTTTTCCTTTTTAAAAAAAAGAAAAACATAACCTTGATGAAAATTAAATACTAAATCATCTTTACCAAGAAAGTTTTCAATTCCTGATTCTTCAAATAACTCCACTGCCCATTCTTGATATTCAATGATCTTTTCAATCGTTTGATCTTGCCCCAAACAAAACAATTCGCCGCAATTTTTGCCGAACTCTTTTAAATATTGTTTAAAGTCATCCGGCAAGTTTTTACCTAGTTCCGAAACTAAATTACTGATTTCAGAATCAGACATACCTCTAAAATCTTGTCTCCTACTTAAAAATTGTTCTGCTAACTGCTTTGTCGTATTTTTAAAAAAATAATTCCTATTGTCAACTACTTTTACTAATCTATTTTTAATTTCTTCGTAATTCATTTTTTTAATTAATCCTTAAAATAAAAACATAATAATGCATTCTTTTTATCATATTATCATTATTACATTCTAATAGGCTTCATAAGTGCTTGTTTATCAATTTATTACCCCTCTTTTCAGTGTACATATTGACTATTATTGGTGTACACTATGACTAATTTAAGTGTACTAGATGAATTTTTAAAGATACTTTTACGTGTTCAAAAAGAATAGCCTTTTTATGCTTTGTGTACACTATGACTAGCTAGTTTCTATAAATTGAGACTACTTTCTTTTAACGTGTACAGAATGACTAGAACTGCCCAAAATGACACATAAACATAGCCTAATTACTATAAAAATACTTTATGTGTACAAAATGACTAGGTATATTCAATTTAAAAACTGAAATTTTTTTTTGTGTACAAAATGACTAGAAATTTGAGAATTTAGATTTCTCATCGATTTTGTGTGTACAGAATGACTAAATCGACTTAAAGTGACACATAAACTCTTTTTCAAGGAGATACTCTTGAATTTTATGTGTACAAAATGACTAGAATAGGTAGTGATAATTATAGTATTTTGCTTTAATGTGTACAAAATGACTAGAATTAAAGTGTACATATTGACTAGATTGCCTTAAAGTGACACATAAACCTTCAATAAGATACAGCTATTTATGTTTATGTGTACAAAAAGAATAGCTTTTCAGCCTCCCAGAATGATGTTTTGATCTAAAGTGTACAAAATGACTAGATATTAATGTGTACAGAATGACTAGAATACCATAAAGTGACACATAAACTCTCATTGACAGTAAATCGCTAATATTTACGTGTACAAAAAGACTAGAAGTAAAAGTTTATGTGTCATAAGGCTGAAAAAAATACACATAAAACTTTTGATCTATCTCTTTATAAGGCTATGTTTACCAAAGAGATACGAATTAAAAACATATAAAATAAATAATATATTCAGGCTTAAACTTTAGGTGTCATGTCAGAAAAACTGGAATTACTACACCCAGCAACTTACACTATATTTAAACCCAATGCACTTATTAAAAGTGATGAGTCACAATTAAAAGGAGCAGAGTGGAAGGTGTATGAGGAGATTCTAAATGATAATCACAAAGTAAATTCTGATAAGCTTGTTTATAGTATCCCCTACTCTTTAATTTTTGAAAGTAGAGAGAACATTACTCGTAATAAAAGAGCTTTGTCTAAATCGATCCAGAGTAAGGTGGTTTTTTTAGATAAGGAGTTCATGAAAACTTATTTCAATAAGAGCTATGAACAAGGGATTACGCTTTTTCCTACAGTGAGATATAAAGACAATCATTTCGAAGTAGAGCTTCATCCTACTTTTAAGGAAATACTCACGATGACTGGCCTTGGTTTTACCAAAGGAGACATTCACACGGTAAGAGGTTTTAACCACGATATATCTCACAAGTTTTACTATGCTGCCAGAAGCAGACAAGTGTTTAGGCAGATATGGAAAATCTCCATCAAAGATTTTAAGAAAGAGCTAAACATTAAAGGATACAATGACATGCGAAATTTTAAGAGGCGCGTGATGGAGCCAATCTATAATGACATGAAAGATACTTGGCTCGAATTTGATCCCGATTGTTATGTGAGAGGTAGTGGATCTGGCAGAAAGATAATTGGCCTTGAGTTTAAGTTTTTAAGAGGTCCTAAAGATGAGCAAGATGTTCCAGTGGGTTTAGGCTATAGTTGGGAAAGAACATTGCAGTCGCTCGGAATAAATGACATCATGATTAAGAAAATTAGAGGTTATGTAAACTCTAATGCAGAGACTCAAACAGAAGATGAGAGAATAATAAAGTGGTCGAGCGATTATGTGTATTATTCGATAGAAGCTGCTACTCAAGAGTACAAATCTAAGGTGAGTAACAAGAATAAAAGTCAAGTTCAAAATAAAGCTGGCTGGTTTATTAATGGTTTAATGATCTCAGGCCAATGGATTGATTACGTGGACTCTAAAATATTAGAGGGTTAAAAATTTGGGAAACGTGTATAGTCGGTAAAAACTCAGTCTAATTTAAGATTAGGCTTTTATCTCTAATAGTTAAAATTCCTAATAAGAATAGATTCAGATAACCTTAAATCTCTTCTATTGATTAAAAATTTCTGGCTTTTAAGGAAAAATTGAGTATTATCAATACAGATTGCATTGTATTAAATGGCGATACTCAAAAAAAAAATTAAATGAAGCTAGATGTTATAAGTTCGAGTAATAAGAATTATGAAAGGGTTAGAAATTTTATTGCTAAAGCTTATTCTAAAAGATATAACGGATGGGATAACAATTTTGATAAAAGGTTTGATCATCAAACAGTTTGCTTCTATATCGAAAATCATGGTGAAATTGTAGCATCTGCAAGATTAGTATTTGATAGGCAAAACGGGATTGATAGTTTATCTCCTGATTTAGCAAAGACTCAAAACTTTGAGTTTAGAGAGCATAATATTGAATGTGAAGGAACTGGCCTATGTTTTCAAATGGGGTATTTACAACCTTTAATGCTTTCTATGTTTAAATGGCTAGATCATCAGAATGTAAACAATTGTCTGAGCCTCTACGATCCCAAAAACTTTCAGGTAATGAATTATAATAATTATATACTTGAATTTAAACCAGTTTCTCAGGCTAAGGTTATTTTTGAAGCTTTTAAAAGACAAAATACTTCCGGCAGAGATGAAGAACTAGAACCTGTACAGTGGGAAGTTGGAATTCAAAATAAAGAAGACAGGAAAAAATGCATCTCTAATTTAGAAGGTCTTATTTTGAAAGAAAATCACTTTGCTGTAAAACCTACTTATTAAGAATTTAATATTTTGGAATGCATGATATAAAAATGCAGTACTCCATATTATTTTAGTTTATTAATTTTCCATCCAATCTCCTCTCCTATTATATACTTCCTATATTTGGCAATTTATGCTAAAGAATAAATACAAAATACTTAAGTATAAAGACTAAAGACTTTATATTAAATTAAAAGTAATTGCTAATTGTTAAATATTGGAAATTAAAGTATTTAAATAGGCTATGTTTTGATTGATCATTTGTATTAACTTCTAGTTTTAAAGCTAAAATTGCAGTTATATTAATTCAGGTAAGCCTGGAATGATTTGCATACCTATAAGAATACATGGCTAGAGTTAATAAATCAATGTTTTGTGTAATTACAGAAAAGGAATATGCTTATTTTTTTTGGATTATTAATAATAGGTGGCTCAATTCTATTAATTCAACTTTACAAGAGGAGAATGTAGGTGTTTTCTGCATTGTTCTTATTGACTCTTACTCTAGCAATCACTACTCTTGGGCTAATTGCTATTTACTTCCCTTCTATTTTATAATTTTTGGATGAATAAAAATTATTTCTAAATAATTTAGACTAAAGACTAAACTGTTTATAGAGAAGCTAAGGTTTTATTCTTATAATACAATAGAAGAAGAGTTTGTTAAAAGGGTTTGAAATATAATTGATAGAAAATATTTATTTTGAGTTAAATATATTTCTGGAAGTAGTAATGCCAAAGTTTACTCAATTATATAGTTGATTAAATATTCTTGACTTAAGAAAGAGTACTAAAATTAGATTTGATAATTTGAAAAAATCACAAATAATAGTATTAATTATTTTACTTCCTGTTTGCATTAGCTGTAAACAGAAAGTAGTACCATGTCTAGATGTAAAACATACTGAAGAAAAACGAATAATGCTGCAAAGTCTGTCGGATAGTATATGGCATGAGCAAGAAAATAGAAATTATAAAAAAGCAGAAAAAATGGCTCTGGATGCAATAAAGCAATATCCTTGTGAAGCCACTTTTTATTCTTCTTTAGGAATAACCTATCAATTAGGTTATAAGGACTATAATAAAGCAGAGAATTATTTAAGGTTAGCAATTGAAGTTAACCCAAATCATACTTAAAATATTTGATGTATTACAATTTAGCTAGTGTTTTATCAGATCAAGGAAAGTACGATGAATCAGAATATTGGATGCAAAAAGGAATAGAGCTTGATCCAAGATATAATAATGACAAATAAATTATCTAGACTAAAGAATTTAGTTATTATACCTACCAAAGAGCATTTCATTAATTAGCATGCAAGAGTTATTAATTATAAATAGTTAAGTCTAAAGACTTTAAACTAAATTATACTTTAAATTCTTCGGATAGTGATTTCGATAAAGTTATGGATCTAGATTTCTTATAAAGAAATGGGCTGTTTCATCTGTAAAAGCTTTAGGTTTCTATTCATTGTTTGAAGTATCAATACAATTCAAGATAGTCTTTTTATAGATACTTAAGTCTAAATACTTTATTTATACAACTTTAAATATCGCTTAGTATCTAATATGTTCTAAGCTCATGCTCATCGAGCATGTTACTACTATCTAAAGGATTAAGTCTTTAGGCTAAAAATTATTAAATCATTCTTTATATGAAATGCCTTTCAGCGGATTAATATCTAAATGAAATTCGCCGCTGAAAGCTATTGAGTATTTATTAAATTCTAATTTGACTTCTTTCATTCACTGTATTTATTGCTATTTAATTAAGATTCATATTTCAAAAATAATAAAGTATTTAGACTAAAAGCTTTATTATTTAATTTTAGTATTTTCTCTGTTTTTATCTTGAAGAAATTAGCAGTTGCTTCTGCTTTCTGAATCTGATAATGGAATACTTGATAGATTAAGCAGCAGTTCGCTCTTGAATTTATATTAGATTCAATTAGTTGGTTTTTAATTAATTGCATCGGTAATATAAATAATTAAGGCTAAAGACTTAATACAAATACACTCTCTCAATCTAACTTAGAAGCGATTTACAACAGATAATACTAAATACTTTAGACTCAAGTCTAAATCAAAAATCAATTACTTTAAAAATAAATTATCTTTGATAAAGTAAATCAACAACATGGATGCATATCAAATTTTAAAAGAAATTCACCGAGTAGGCCACCCACTAACAGGCACTGTGATTGGTTATGAAACCCCAAAATTAATCAATGGTAAATTGATAGGAGGAAAGATATTGCTTGATGCCAATTTAGAACTTAAGGTTGTAATTCCATTCTACGACTTTTTTGATGATTACAATGAATATGATAAAAACCTACTTCCGAAGATAGGTGCACATATTACCACAGTGATTAAAAATTATGTTGATGGGATGCTATATGTTAGTGCTAAAAAGAGCGATGTAAGTGAGGAGGAAATTTGCAGTTTTAAAGCATTTTACGAATTTGTTGACGAGCGGAAAATTGGAGAAAAAGTTACTGGAATTGTGAAGGGGGTTACATCATTTGGGCTCTTTGTTGAAATAGAAAATAAGCATGTAGGATTGATTGACATTGGGCACTATTCTTTTAATTATGGAGAAAGACTTCCGGTGGATAGATTAGCATGGCCAAAGGAAGGAGATTCTATAAATTGTTTAATAGCATATTTCCGATTTCATAACAGACAAATTGGATTAGGTTGGTTGCCAAAAGAGTGATAAAATAATTGAATTTTAAAATATTTAGACTAAATACTTTAGGCTTAAACATTTAATTTTAATCCGCTAAAATTGATTTTTTTGAGTAATTAGAATTGAAGTGATGCAAAAATTCGAGAAATATTAAATTTTTAAATTCAAAAAAGAAGAGATTTAAAGCTTTGATTCACTAAAATTGAAATGGTCTTAGTCTATTTATTAAAATAAGCTGAAAAATCTTAAAAATTAGCTCTATTAAGATTGAAATGTTATTTATCAATCTTTCAACTACATTTTATCTAAATTGCTAATTAAAAATACACATTTATCACCCTTTTTGCCAATGTATTTGCCTTAAATTGTCTATTAAATACTTAACTCTTTAGGCTAAAGACTATTCAATTTTGAATGCTTTTCTGATTTGGATGGAAAATCAACAACTATTAAGACTAAATACTTTAGGCTTAAGTATTTAACAAAGTCTATTTTATATCAAACCTGTATTAAAGATATAGGCAAAAGGAGAGTGCTATTTTAATAATCAGGTTCTCCAAGTATTACGATGTTTTCTCTGATGACAAAAATTTTATAGTAGTAATTCTTATGCTTTGTAGTATCAGCAATGTTTAGTAAATGCATATAAAAATTGGTGCTACCATGTTCGTATTCATCAAAGCCAATAAGGTATACGAAATTGTAAAATTCTTCTCGGTAATAGCATTGTGATATGGTGTGATTTTTTAGTGCAATTATACTTTGTGATAGCTTTTCTTTAATCGGGTTTTTAATAGAATTTCCAACCGGGTCTCCAACCGGAAATAATTGAGGGTCTAAATCTAGATTGATTTTTTGGTTTTTATATGAATGAGGTGCAGCTATAAATATCAGTGTAGTGTCATTTTCAAAGTAGTAATCCAATCGATATCTTGCTACTTTAAGGTTCATCAGATAGTCAAAAGTATCTTCGACAGCAAGCATATGTTTTTTCAAAAGTGATAAGTCTTTATCTGAAAATCTATTTCATTATATTTTTTTTCGGGTGCAGAACAAAAATTAAATAGATAAATATATAGCAGCTAAGTTTCTTCATCATTTAAAAAATCTTGCTCTAAATATGTTCTAGACTTCTAACCTAACACAATTTATCTGTTTATTAAATTTCTTTATACTTAATTATATAGACTTAAGTCTTTAGTCTATATTCAAATTTACTTTTAAAGATCTGTAGCAATTTATAAAGATTTTACTACCTTCGTAAATAGTATATACTTAATACTAAAGACTAAAAACTAAAGACTTAAGTGGCAAAGATTATAAGTTTTGCCACCCAAAAGGGTGGTAGTGGAAAATCGACCTTAGTAGTACTTACAGCAAGTGCACTGGCGTACAGAAAAAATTTGAAAATTAAGATTTTAGATACTGACCCGCAGCAGACAGTCTATCGACTTTACCAAAGAGAGAATCCAACTAAGATAGATGTGGAGTTTTTCGATTGGGAACACTCCAAGGCTGATGCCAGATTTAAAGAGTTACTTGCAAAAGATGATGCAAATTATGATATTATCTTTTGTGATATACCCGGTAAGTTAGGTGGCGTATCGGTATTTTACCCGATATTGTTTTCTGATGTAGTGGCTGTTCCGTTGGTGGCATCTCTATTTGATATGGATAGTACCATTGTATTTTTAAAGTCGCTGCCGGAGGTGATGGAAAAAAGGAAGAACGCAGGTTTAGATTTTACTATTCTTGGTATACCAAACCAGAAGGCAAGAACACTGGAAGAGCGTAGTATCACTGGCATTAAAGGCAAGTACGATCTCGATCTAATGGAAACTGGTTTATCTAACTTGGTAAGATATAAGCGTAATATATCACTTTTAGAACCTCTGCTAGAAGATAGCGATACTGAGGATGAATTTAATCTGTATATAAAGGAATTTATTAAAAAATGTGAGTTATGAGTAAGAAGAAAGACTTAAGTAGATTTGATAGCCTTGTAAATGATGCTGGTGACGATAATAAGAAAGAGCTAAAGCCAGTAGAAAAAGACGAGATCAAAGTAAATGAACAGGTCTTAAAAAGAAAAGGAAGAAAAAACCTGCCAGAGTACCGCATGTTTCAGATGCGAGAGGCGATACATGCAAAATACAAAGAACTAGCCGATGAGCGAGATTATAACTATACAGGCAGGTTAATACATTTTGCGTTAGAAAAATACCTTTTCGAAGAAGGCAAACTCACCAAAGAAGAATCTGTATTCTTATTTCCAGACGAGAAATAAAGATAGGGTAGGGGATAAGTTCTATTAAAATCCGTGGTAGTATTTAAAGATGCTTTCACGGATTTTTTGTTTTTAAGGAGGAATATGGTTTTGTCGGATAGAGTCATAGTGACTACTTCTGAATTTTCAATAGTTAAATTAGACGAACATGGATGTTTTTGAGAGATTAATATAAATGCTTAATTAATAATTTCTTTTTTTTAGCGAAGAAGTGATATGTTAATGAAATTAAATAGGACAGGAATGAGACTTGTTAAATAGCTTTTTTTTGTTAGGTTTAAACTAGAGTACAATAGAATTACAATTAAAAGATAGTTGAAAATCATTCGTATAAATTTGCATATATAAAGCTACAATTTTATTAGTTTATATATGAATTACATTTTATTAATACATTGGTAAATAGTGAAAATTTAATTACAAATAATGAAATGAAAGATTGGGGTGAAGTATCTGAAGTTTATGAACTGATAAATAAAGACGCATTTAATAGGATTCTTGAAAATGAATCAGAAGCTCAAACCAGATTTGATGTTATTGATAGGATTGTAAAAGATGTTCTTCAATGGTGTTATGGACAAATTAGTGTAGAAAAACATACAACAGGAATTCGTGATGGATATATTGATTATTTATTAATATCAGGTGACACTAAAATAATTATTGAAGCTAAAAAAGTTGGTGCAACTTTTCCTTCTCCAACCAGACGCAGAAAGCTAAAATTAACTGGAACTATATTAGGGCAGGGAGCAATTAATGATGCATTGCTTCAAGCAGAAGACTATGCGAAAAATATTGGAGCTGAAATAGTAGTAGCAACAAATGGTAATTGTTGGTGCTTTTATCCTTTAAACCAAAATATTCCAAGAGATTCAATATATGCAACTCTTTTATTTCCTTTTGAACGTATCGAAGATGCTGAAGAGTTATTCAATCTATTTGCATGCCATAATGTTGAAAATGATAGCTTAAATCTTTTAGACGTTTCAGCTCCAATTGTAATTAACAAGTTACATCATATATTAAATGACTCTGATGCAAAAATAGGTAGAAATAATATTGCTGATCATATTATGACAGCAGTAGATACAGCAATCCTTTCTGAAGCTTTATTAGAAAATAAAGAAGTATTACATAAATGTTATGTTTCAACCGAAAATAGGACTAAGTATGATAATACACTTAATATGCATCTTTTATCATACAAACCAGATAAGATAAAACCTGCTCAAAATATTAAAAAGAATAAACATAAAGATGAATTCTCAAAGCATGTAGAGATTTCAAAATCTGGAATTACCCCACCTGTGACATTAATTATTGGATCTGTAGGTTCTGGTAAATCAACATATTTAAAACATTTTGAATTAATAAAAGGGAGAAAATTATTACAAAACCAAAAAGCTCATTGGATTTATATAGATTTAGAACGGTTGGGTAAAACAGGTAATCCAAGAGAATTTATTTATAAATCCATTTTGGATTACTTATTAGAAGAACATCCTAATAACCCAACAGATTATAAGAATGTTGTTGAGCCTGCATATGAAGATGACATTCGTGCGTTAGCACGTGGTCCCTATGGTTCATTATATACAAGGAATAAAGATGCATTTAATGATAAAGTAACTGAACAAATAAGTAATGATTATAAAGCTGTAGAGCCATATGTTGATAAAATTCTAAAGTATTTAGTAAAAAGTCATTTATGTGTAATTGTTATTGATAATGTTGATTTATATGAAGATGATGAACTTGAAACAACAGTTTTTTCAGAGGCTATTTCAATAGCTAAGAAAAATAGATGTAATATATTTGTATCAATAAGAGATACAACATACATAAAACATAGAAATGATTCTATTTTTAATGCTTATGAACTTAAACGGTTTTGGATTGAACCACCTTCTTTTAGAGAAGTACTATCAAAACGATTGAATTATGCGCAAAAAGTTATTGAAGGTGAATCTGCAGTTGTTAATTTATACAACGGTGCTCATTTAAAAATAGATGATTTAAGCGTTTTCTTTGCAATAGTTCAAAAGAGCTTATTGAATGAAGAAAATGGTCGCTTTTTAGAGTATTTGAGCGATAGAAATCCACGAAAAGGCATTTCATACGTACAAAACTTTTTGTCATCAGCACATATTCAGGCAGACAGGGCAATTAAAAATTATATAGAAGGAGATGTTAATATTTCATTTCCTTTTCATGAAGTTTTTAAAGGTTGTATGCTTTCTCAATGGAGATATTATAAAGAACAAAGATCTGATGCATTAAATATTTTTGATTCTCAACTTTCATCCCAACAGCTACAACTTGTAAGGTTATATATCTTGCAGTTAATGTATTATTTTTCAAAAACAAATAATTCTGCTGAAGTCAATTCAGAAGATATAATTAAAGTAGTTAGCTATTTTGGTATATCAGAAGACAAGATATTAGCCATATTAAACTTGCTTCTTACTCATCAAATGATTGTGTCAAATAATAATGAAGTTACAAGTCCTATTTATAGTTTAACAATAACAGGTGGATATTATCTAAATGATCTATGTAAAAGAATGGTATATATAGAATCTATACTTCTTGATACCAATGTTTTTAATAGTGACTTATTTAAAAAATTAACCAGTCAAACTATAGCTATTGATCAGGAATATGGTATAGTTGATAGATTGTATTTGAGAAAAGAGAGAATAGAAACTTTTATGGATTATTTAATAATGGTGGAAAATACTTCTATTAATAATGTTCATATTGAGCATCTTAAAATGATCGAGGAAATAAAAAAAGCAGTATTGATAGAATGTGATAATGCAATTAATAAAGCAAAGAGATATTATTAATATTTTCATTCTTTATTGTCAAACCAAACTACATTATTGAGTCTTTGAAAAAACGCAGATAATTGCCCTTAAAACTATAATTAAGGTCGATTTAATAAATCAGTCATTAATATTAATAGGAGAATACAAATGGAGTCTGCTTCGATCTGCGGTGCAAATTTGATCTATCTTAAATGTAAGCGGATGGTAGAAAACCTCAATAAAAAAATCGCCTATATGCTATAAGTCTATTTTTAGATAGTAAGTTTGGGTATCAAAATTTTCTCAAATCACCTACTCAAAATAATAAAGTTAGCAATATAGGCTAAGCAAACTAAACCCAAAACAAACTGAAAATATACATACGCAACTCCTGCTTTATTTTTATAATTTACATGTTCTACACTCATTCTAAATCCAAAGAATATTAATGAAGTATAAATGATTGCAGGTATTACTTGTTGTAAGCTTATATTGAATTTATATTGAGTATAATTCCATTTTACCCACAGATACTTTTCTTTATTTTTATATGGTCTAAAGACATAAGAAATTTCATATACTCCTTCGTTCATTTCATCAAATAAAAACCAGTTTATTAAAGAAAATACAGCAACAAAAATGAATGTCCACCAGAAGATTTTAGCTTTATTATAACCATAATCCCACCAATGTTTTTGTATAAAATTAGTTAAATGATTTACTGATTTTATCACCCAACTTTTATCGTTCTGGGGATTTTCCAGATACTTAAACTCTTGGTACTCTTTATCTAACTTCTCTTTGCCAGATAAAAAACCGTGTTTGTCCTGTACGTTTAATAACTGCTCATAAACTTTACTCTTTTGTTCGTATAAATAAATGGTATCAGGAAATATCAATTTGAAACGACTATATCTAAGCTTAATCTTACTTATATCTGTATCTACTAAGTCGATATTACAAATTTTTTTATTGGGATCTAATCTACTAAAAGTAAAATCTATCTCCTTTTCAATTTTTTTTACATTGTTAAAATATAAAGTATCAGGTAAAACAGCGCTACGAAAGTCAACCTCAGAATTAAAAGTTACAAAGCTAAAGTCAGTGATAGTATTAAATTTGGCTTTGTGAAAGTAAGCTAAAGAATCAAAATTGACTTCTTTAAAGTTAGCTAGAGAATCAAAAGTTGTATAATCAAATATAGCCAATGAAGAAAATCTTGAGCGACTAAAGTAAGTTTCTGAAGAAAAATGAGCTTGACTAAAGTCAGCAAGAGAATCAAAAGTCGTAAGGCCAAATATAGTTGAATTATTAAAATCGGCTTTATTGAAATCAGCTAGAGAAGAAAAATCTGTTCTTCGAAAATCAGCATACGAATCAAATATGGCTTCTCTAAAGTAAGCCAGAGACGAGAAATTAGCTAAGTGAAAATTAGCTAAAGAAACAAAATGTGTTTGTGAAAATTCAACCTTAGAAGAAAATTGAGTTTTAATAAAATTTGCATTGGAATTAAAATAAGCAACACTAAAGTAAGCTAGAGAGTCAAACTTAGCTTCTCTAAAGTTAACGAGAGAAGGAAAATAAACACCTCCAAATTTAGCCTGAGAAGAAAAATGAGCATTTGCAAAGTCAGTTAGAGAAGAATCAAACTGAACAACTCTAAAGTCAGCTAGAGAATCAAATTGAGCATTGTTAAAGTTAGCCTGAGAAGAAAACTTGGTATGATAAAAATTAGCAGGTGCTATAAATTTTACAGAATCAAAGTCTACTTTTGATGTAAAAACGGAATCTTTATAATCAGCTTTAGTAATGGTTTTTATTTCTTGCGCTTTTAGTGGATAGTTATAAAAAAATAGGGAAAATAATATTATTATATATTTGTTCATTCAGTTATAGCTTGTTTAATTCAGGCTTAAAAGTAGTATAATTTTCGTCCTATAGTTTTCGCTATTAATTTTTTCTTTTTATAACCTTCAAACTACATTATTGAGACTTTGAAAAAAGGCTGATAATTGCCCTTAAAACTACAATTGAGGTCGATTTAAAAAATCAGTCATCAATGTTAACAGGAGAATACAAATGGAGTCTGCTTCGGTCTGCGGTACAAATTTGATCTATCTTAAATGTAACCGGATGGTAGAAAACCTCAATAAAAAAATCGCCCATGTGGTATAAATCCACTTTCTGATTGTAGTAGTTGATGGAATTTATAAAAGAGCAGTTCATCACCAAGGTATAAATTTTTTCTTCGTAGGGCAGGGCATCAAAGTTTTTCATTTTATCTAATTGGTTAAGCGTTAAAAATAAGAACTAAAGCCAGTTTTAACTGGCTTTTTTAGTTAAAAGTATCCGTTATCTTGAAAACTAAAATAATTTTCTTCTGTTAAGATTATATGATCTAAAACGGCAATATCTAATAATTTGCCTGCTTCTTTTATCTTTTTGGTAAGGTTAATATCTGCCTGACTTGGAGCTAAGTTCCCAGATGGGTGGTTATGGCAAAGCAGGATTCCACAACTCGCAGACTTGAGCGCTGTAGCAAATATCAATTTTGGATCGGCCACTGTGCCAGATATGCCACCAATAGATGCTGTATAAATACCTAAAACTCGATTTGCTCTATTAAACAACATTACTTTAAAACTTTCAACAAAACCTAGCTGATCTTTATCCCAATGGTTTCTGAAAAGCGCTGCTGCTTGAGCAGATGTATTGACTTTAGGTCTCTGGCTAGCCGGAATTTTGGCTGAATAACTGATTTTGATTTCGGGAATTTGTAAAGCATCAAATTTGATTTTAGACATGGTCTTTAGGTTTTGAATGAAACAAATAATTTGACCAGTCTTTCGGTTGTAGCGGATTACTTAAAACAACAGAGCACGCGGAATAAAAGGACTGTGTTGAGGCTTTAGCGTTTATGCCGAACTACTGTTGTGTAGTAAGACCAAAACCGATCTTTGTTAATATTTTTTGTATTGCAAAACCCAAAGACACCATATGACAAATCTTGTTTGCTTTACTCGTGATCGGTGCCATTAACTATCAGGCTGATATGATGAGCTTACTGTTTACTCTTTCAGCTTTTTAATATCATCTCTTGCTGGCAGGTTTTCAGGTTCAATGCCTTTATCAAGCAAGGTTTTTCTCACCACTGTATGGTTTTGTTTGTTTGATGCTTCGATATCATCATAGAGATTAAGGCCATCTTTGAGCATATCGTATTGTGTCATGTTGGTAGCAAAATCCCTTGCAGATAGTAATATGGTTTCTAGTTGCTCATCCGGAATTTCTTTGCCATTTAAAAATACTTTACGACCAGCAGCATCAATTTCAATGTAATCTTCTTCAGTGAGGCCTTTGTCTAAAAGGGTGTTTTTAAACTTTTCTTTGGTGGTTTCTAGTTTGGTAAAGGTTTCGAATCGTTTGTTTTTTGCGAGAGCTTTAAGCGCCTCCTCAGCCTGAATAAAATACTCCCTTGCAGCCCTTCCATTATCGTTATTCTCCACCATAGCAAGCTGTTTTGCCATGCTGAGTGTTACTGCATAATCTTTAGATGGACGCCCTCCAGTACTTTTCCCCGAAATGGGGGTAAAGTCTTTTTTCTCTATAAAGCTATATCTTTTTACCCGCTGAGAGAACCAAGTACTAAAGTCTCTACCAACTCCCAAAAATGCATGCAACTCCTTCGCACTTACTAAATTCCCTTGATATATTTTTATTAATTCCATATTTGCAATCGATTCTTTTTACAAAGGAAAGGTAAGCAATTTTTACTCCCAAATAAAATTTGGATGGGATGAATGTTACAGGGATTGGTGGTTTTGATTATAGAGGTTTTTAGGCTTACTAAGATTTGCCCTCTATAGCCTTAAAAAAAACAGCTTAAAGGAAAGCCAGAATTTTTAGATAAGATTATTTCAACCTTTTTCAATTAGCTCTTTAATCTATAAATTCACATTTGCAATTGATAAACATAAAAGATGATTTTGAAAATGAAGTATATTACTTTGAGATTATTTATTTTGATTTTAGTGGCTATGCAGTTAGCTTCGTGCAGTACAGAAAAACAAAATACAACTGAAACAAGTACTGAGGAAAATGAGGTAGAAGCTGAAAAGCAGCCGTTTAAGATATCGTTGGCTCAGTGGTCTTTACACAAATCATTTTTCGGGCCTTCACTTAATGGCGATTGGGCAGCCTTTGGTAAAATGTTACAAGAAGCTCCAGAAGAGCTTTTGCAAGGTGATTTAAATCCAGACAATTTTCCAAGTATCGCAGCTAGTTATGGAGTTAATACTATTGAGTTGGTGAATACCTTTTACTATGGTAAAGCAAACGATCAGGCATATTGGGAGGCTTTCAAAAAAAAATGTGATGATGCAGGTGTTTCTGTTGGATTGATCATGTGTGATGCATTGGGTAATTTAGGCGATGCAGATTCTACAGCAAGGATGCAAGCAGTAGAAAACCATTACAAGTGGGTTGAAGTTGCCAAGTTTTTAGGTGCTAAATCCATAAGAGTGAATGCAGCAGGAGAGGGCACTCCAGAAGAAGTAGCTGCAAATGCTGTAGATGGATTGAGTAAATTAGGAGAATATGGCGCGTCAAAAGGGATAAACATTTTAGTAGAAAATCACGGGGGTTATTCATCTAATGGAGCTTGGTTAGCAGGTGTAATGCAGAACGTAGGGATGGACAATGTTGGCACTTTGCCAGATTTCGGAAATTTTTGCATAGAGAGAACTGCTGATGGTTGTGCCGAAGAATATGATCGTTACAAAGGGATAGCAGAACTTATGCCTTATGCCAAAGGTGTAAGTGCCAAAACCCACGATTTTGATGCAGAAGGTAATGAAGTACATTCTGATTATTTTAGAATTATGAAAATTGTAAAAGATGCTGGTTTTGAAGGTTATGTAGGCATCGAGTATGAAGGTACCGGCCTATCAGAAGACGAAGGTATAAAAGCTACGAAAGCATTGCTTGAGAAAGTTTTTACCCAAATCTAAATTCAGAATATATTTGAGAAGGGGAGAACATCTTTGTTTTTCCCTTTACTGCATTATTAAATTCAAGGCTGTTTTGCCATGTTAAGTGATACATTATAATCCTTAGATGGACAGCCTATAGTACTTTTCCCCGAAACGGGGGTAAAGTTTTTTTTCATTATAATGCTAGATTTTTTGCCTTCTGAGGGAGTCAAGTACTTAAAACTCTAAAAAATGATGTGACTACTTAGTATTTACTAAATGATCCAGGTACATTTTATTTGTTTCATATTTGCGAGTCAATCTTTTTATGAGAGAAAGCAATTTTTACTCCCAAATAAAATTTGGATGGTTTGAAATTTACAGGAATCGGTGGTTTTGACCATAGAAAATAGGTTGTAGAGGTGGCTAAAAATTTTTAAAAGGCAGGTAGAGGGAGAATAGAATTTTAGAGGAGTAGGGAAGGGGTTAGAGAAAGTTTTTACATAACATAAATAGGGATTATATGCATGTTTTATTGTAGAAGGTATAGTAGTAGGGTACAGTTGTAATTTATATAGTTGCGCAAGTTACTATGATTATGATATTCATGTAGGTTCTTCTTTTGGTTGTAATACTAGATGGTATTTCTGTTTATTTCACTTGAAAAGTGTACCAGCGTTTCAGTTTAAAAGTATACCATTTAAAGTTATTTATCAAGAGTAAACAGACAAGGATCCTTGTCTGTTTACTCTTGAACTCGGTGCTCTGACATTGGGATGTTTATTTTTCATTTATTGTTTTTGTCTATTAACTCCTTGGTTTGTCTTAATCTATAAGATTCACCACTCATATTGATGATATGTGCTTTATGGGTAAGCCTATCTACTAATGCAGTCGTTAATACAGGATCACCAAACAGCTCATTCCATCGATCAAAAGATAGGTTCGTTGTGATGATAGTAGACTTTCTTCCAGCTCTCAAAGATAGATGAGTAAATAACATTTCAGCACCTTGCTTGTCGAAAGATACATATCCAAATTCATCACATATTACTAAGCCTAGCCGGCGACATCTTATTTTTCGAACCTACTTTCAGTTTGCCTCAAAGTGCGTTCTGTGTGTGATTCACGTAATTGTGTGAGTAGACGAGGTACAGTAACAAATAGAACTTTAAAGCCTTGTTGGCAAGCTTTAATACCCAATCCTGTAGCAATATGAGTCTTCCCTGTTCCAGGATTACCAGCTAATACTAAGTTTCTTCCTTCTTGGATAAAGTCTAATCGTTCTAATTCTGGAAGTTTTTGTATAGCTGGTTTAGGTAAAAGTGCTCTTTCCAACTCATGCAAATAGTGTTTCTGTGGAAAACCAGCCTGTCTGATATAAGCTTTTTTACGATTTTCTATCCTGTTGTCAAACTCAGCTTCCATAAGCATCAATAGATACTCCTCATAACTCAATGTTTCTTTAGCAGCTTGTCTAGCATAGTCATCAAACATCTGACGGAAGATTGGAAGGTGAAGTTCTTTCCCATATTTGATAATTTGTTCTTTTACATCTATTTTCATAATTAGCTTAAATTAAATTAGAAAGAGCTTGTAGGTGTTTAATAGAGGCAATAGCTATTTGATCTTGTTGTTCTTTTTTTTGAGTTTGATCAATAGGTTTATTGCCTAGTATAGCCACTAATTTTTCTGTGTTGACACTGGTAGGACATACCTTTAATAAATGTTGATAGGCCTCCCGTAACCGATCCACTCCAACCTGATGCTGCTGACAATGCAATAAAAGCTCTACAAAATCTCTAGCTGATTCAGTAAAATGAGTAGTATATAGTTGCCTTAGGAACGGAGCGCTTTGATAAAATGCTTCGCTCTGTGGGAGGGCTGATGGTTTTTTATGAAAAGTAGATAAGTAATGATCTAGTTGTATAACCCATTGGTGATTCCCATAATTACGTGCATGAGTACATAACAATGTATCCTGATAATAGGCAGTTAATGTTTCACTAGCAATTTTTACGTCTACAAACTCTCCTACAAGGTAATCTGGCACTGAGTACCGGTTACCGCGATAACTAAATGTTGCATACTTATCCACTCTAAGTTGCTCCACTATATAGCTAGCAAAAGAGGTATTAGCAACTGACCAAAGAAAAGGTTTTTCTTTTTCAAAAAGAGATTGTGCAGATGTATCAGTATTTTGTTGCTTAATTTGATTGAGCTGTTGAACCACTTCTGTTAAATGTTGCTGAGCCATTTCAATACAACTAAATTCATCATGAATACTAAAAGCTTTTCTTCTAATATATTCCACACTTCGCTCTACATGTCCGGGTCTCGGAGACCTTTTTCATTACCACGACCTGCATTACAAAACCTATGAGTAAAGCGATAATGAGCTTTTAAGTTACATAGAGCTTGTGTAGGCTCCTTGCTTGCAGCCGCTTCATTCTTACCTATGAATCGGGCTACTACTATCCGCATATTATCATAAACCATTTGATGGTATACTCCAGCAGTATGTTCAAAAAATTTTACATGGGCATCCATAAATGCTAAGGTATCTTGACGATGATACAAGTAGGCAAAACGGTAGTTACTGTAGCTGGAAGTAAAAACAGCTAGTTGTAGCACCTTTCGCTTTCCTGCTATAAGTAATTTGGCTTCTCCCCAGTCAAACTCACAGCTTGTTGCAGGTGCATATTTTTGCCGAATAAATGCTTCTTTATTTCTTTTCTGCTTCTGTTTAATGTAGCCACAAACCGTGGTATAACCGATTTTATAACCTTTTTGCTGTAAGTAAGAAAGTATATCGCATTTTTTAAGTACTTGCTTATGCAATCCCTCTTTACGCTTTGTGGCATTAAGATCTAGCAGATAATCAATTTCTTGTTGTACTTCTATAGTTAATGCTTTTTTAGGCCGTTTTGGACAATTATATTTTGGGGGGCTACTCAAATAATCTCTTAGGCATGAAGTATCTTGCTCCTTGATTGATTTTCTATTGTTCGCTAACAAAGCTTGCTGCTTGTCATATAGCAATATATATTTTTTAACTGTTCTTCTACTTATGCCTAAAGCTGCTGATATTTGACGCTGACTTTTACCCTCTCTTGTATATTGAATGATGATCTCTGCTCGAACTCTAAGGTAAAAGCAAATATTTTAATGTTTTTAAATTCGTTTTTCCCAATATATTATATAA